>JAKSMA010000254.1 GCA_024400895.1 Muribaculaceae bacterium
GCTCAGAAGCTGCATCTCCACGCGGCAGGTCATCACGTTTTCCAAGTCGCTGTCGGCAGTGAAAGGCACGGTGATGGTGTTTTCGTTGCCTTCAAAATCGTAGGTGATTCGGCTCTCTTTTGCATCCTTTTCAATATCCTTCACCACCACGGCACGGGAGTCGTCGGAAGTGGACCAAGCGTATTCATGAGCCACATCCACTTCAAGCAGCGGGCTGATGGTGGCGGTGACCAGCGGGTCGTCGGCGCAATAGACGATGCTTTCGCAGCTGTTGAGAATCTTGGCCTTTTCCTGCGCTTTCTCGTCCATCGAGGCAAACCCCTCGTTGTGTTCGCAGCCAATATTGGTGATTACGCCAATGGTGGGGCGAATCATTGCCTGCAGGTTGTCCATCTCGCCAGTGGTAGAGATACCGGCTTCAATGATGGCAAGTGTGGTGTTGGTGTCGATGTCCCAAAGCGAAAGCGGTACACCGATTTGAGAGTTGTAACTGCGCGGCGACCGCATAATCTTGAAGTCGTCGTTGAGCAGTTGGTTGAGCCATTCCTTCACGGTGGTCTTGCCACGGCTGCCAGTGATGCCAATCACAGGGATGTTGAAGCGACGTCGATGGCTTGTGGCCAATGCCTGAAGTGCATCGAGCGTGTCGGGCACCACAAGGAAATTGGCATCGCGCATTTCGCGAGTCACATTGTCGACGCGGTTAACCACAAAGTTTCTCACGCCCTTCTGGTAGAGTGGCGCGATGTAGTTGTGGCCGTCGTTATTGGCAGTCTTCAGAGCGAAGAATATGGTTTCTTCTGGGTTGCTGAGCGAGCGTGAATCGGTGAGCAGTTGGCTCACGGCGGCTTCCTCGTTGCTGATGCTGTGGTAGTCAACTCCCAGAATGTCGGCTATTTCTACGATTGAGTACTTCATTATTCAGAAATTAAATCGTTGATTTCTTTTATGTTCGCAATGTATGGATATTCCTTAACCAAGTTGGCGATAACGGCCTTGGTGTCGGCATTGAACCTCTCGATGATTTCGCGGTTGGCAGTCATAGGCCGATGGGTGAGCCGCTTCATCACGCGTTCGCATCGTGCGATGGCTTGTGTAGAAGCGTCGTCGAAATATGCGGCTTGGAAAGTTTGCCAAATGTAGTTGATGGCCACATCGCTTGGGTGCACCATGTCGGAGGCGTAGAATCGGTAGTCGCGCAAGTCGTCCATCACTATTTCATAGGCAGGGAAATAGGAAGTGAACTTGCAGTAATCTCTGTTCACATTGGCAATGGCTACACGCAGCGAAGCCTTGCTCAGAGAGTTCACTTCAAGTCCGTCGGCCACATGGCGAATGGGGCTAACGGTGAACAGGATGCGAAGCGACGGGTTGAACTCGTGAAGGCGCTCAACCATGGTCGAGAGCACAGCAGTGATTTCGTCGACACTTGCCATTTGACGGGTGAAGTTGTGCTGAGGCACTTTGTGGCAGTTGGCCACCACCTGGTTGGTGTCCTTCATGCGATACACCACGGCAGTGCCAAGCGTAATGATGAGCATGTGGCACGATTTCAGGTGCTTGTGCGCCTTTTCTATCTGCTCGTTCATTCGCGTGAGCGTAGCCTCCTTGTCGGGCATGGAATAGCGTGAGTGGAAATTGTAGCTGTTCCACACACCGCTGCCCTGAAACAGGTCGATGCCGCGTTCGGGGATGCAGTCGATGATGCGATCCACGCTTGAGGCAATGCTAAACGGATTGTAGAGCGTGCCGAAAGGATTCACATTCACATTAATCATGGCTTGGCGCAGTTTGCCGCCAATATTGTCGCTAAAGCACGAGCCGAGCATCATCATTTGGTCGGAATGATGCATAATGCCCATGTTGTCGGCGATATGTATGGTGGTGCGAAAATCCATCTATTTTGTTTTGTATAGTTATCAACCTACAAAAATACAACAATTGCTCGCAAGAAGGAAAAGATTGTCCGTTAATTTTCGCAAAATTATATGGAAGTGTGGAATAGAAGTTTGTAGTTGCCGATTTTTGCCGTTTCTGCGCCGCCGGGAAAAGCTTGATGGTCGGTGGGTACAGGCTTCCAGCCAGGGATTGGGGTGAGGACTTTTGTTTTCCGTAGGCAAAATCTCCTTCGTCGATTTTCCCCACGGTTACTCTACTGCTGGCTTCCAGCCAGAACAGGCATGCTCCTTAAATCTGTTACTTTTCAGTGTACTTCGTTTCAGTTCTCAGACGGCCAGGAGGAGGGGAAGATTTTCACCAAGTAGCGCGCATTGTGCGCTCGCATGGAGCTTGCCACAATCAGAATTTTGCGGCGATTTTTGACTTCGTGTAGGCATTAAGTGTGCAAAAATACCCCATTTATCATTATGTGTAATTGCTTAAAACATAATATATTACAAAGTGTTTACATCAAAAGTTACTATGTTTGCAGTCGCAAGCGACTGGGCGGAATAAATTG
>JAKSMA010000255.1 GCA_024400895.1 Muribaculaceae bacterium
AAGCACTTTGAGAAAAGCCTTGAAGGTGGATACAACGATTTCATGCACATTAAAACAGACGACGACCTGGACAACATTCGCGAAACGCCCGAATTCAAGGCGCTCGTCAAGAAATATGAAGACCAGTTGCGTTCTAAATATCCTGGAGGAGAAAAGGTGGAAGAAAACACTGCATTTGAGGAAGCCACTTGCGAAGTGCCTTACACCAACAAAGGTGCCGTGACCCAAGTGAAATGTCAAGTGAACGGACTGCCGCTGCACTTCATCTTCGACACCGGCGCATCAACCATCTCTATTAGTTCGGTGGAAGCAATGTTCATGCTCAAGAACGAATATCTCACCAAGAAGGACATTGTGGGTTCATCCTATTTCACCGATGCCAATGGCGACATCAGCGAAGGCACCATCATCAACCTCAAGGAGGTGAAAATCGGCGCCGCTGTGCTCAAAGACGTGCGCGCTTCTGTGGTGCACAACCAAAAGGCACCTCTCCTTCTCGGCCAAAGCGCTTTCCAAAAATTCGGTAAGATTGAAATCGACAACACCAAGAAAGTGGTAACCATCACTTACAAGAAAGAAAAAGCCAACAACGCAGAAGCCGAAAGCACAAAAGCTCAAGCAAAAACAAAAAAGAAAAAATAAATCATACTTTAGGCAATGAAGAATTTCTCGCTGATAATAGCCCTACTGTGCTGCGCGCTGGTAGGTAACGCACAGAAATATGTCACCGACTCGATGATGGTGAACGGCAATATGCGCTCCTACACCATATTTCTGCCCGAAGGCATTCAGCCCGGCGCACCACTTGTGGTGTGCATGCACGGCTATGGCAAAAAGGTGGCCAAGCCATCACGATTCGACCTCGACCCAGTAGCTGCGCGCGAGAAATTTGCCGTGTGCTACATTGCGGGGCTTCGCGACACCACCGGTCACTATGGCTACAATGTGGGCTATCCTGCACAAGCAGCCATGCACAAGCACGAAACGAGCGACATCTGCACGCTTACTGAAGCCGTGCAGAAGCGATTCAACCTGAGCAAGACCAACACTTTCGCCACCGGCATGAGCAATGGTGGCGACATGTGCTATCTGATGGCATACGAAGGCCAAACCGCCTTCCGTGCGCTTGCCCCTGTGGCAGGCATCACCATGGCATGGATTTACAAGAAATATGAAGCACCCCACCCCGTTTCCATCTACGAAATCCACGGCACAGCCGACAAGACCTCGAGTTGGGATGGCGACATGGAAAACAAAGGCGGATGGGGAGCCTACCTGCCCTTGAATGTATCGATTGGCTACTGGGTGGCACGCAACCGCTGCACCACAATTGAGCCCACCGACACTATCCCTGGCAAAGACCCGAGCAACGGCCACTACATCGTGCGCCACCGCTACACTGGTGGCACCGACGGCACAGAAGTATGGGTCGACGAAGTGGTGAACGCGCCCCACAGTTGGCATGCAAAAGACATGGACACAGGCGAAGCCGTCTGGGCATTCTTCCGCCATTTCCTAAAATAAGAAACACCCCCTCAAGCAAAAGTCCTGTGGACGCTCGGCTCGAGCGTCCGCCACGCAACACATTAACAACCAACGAATTCTCCACACAAACATCCAAACCGAGCACATAAAGCAACTCATTTCTGTCCCAATGGCTAGCATATTGCTAACTTAACGGGCGAGACGCAACCCAAGGAGGGGGTTACGGATCGCTGGGTTGACGCGAAACCGAGTCGACACACGGCAGCTCCTGGCGTCGTTGACCCAGCCGCCACCACGACAAACGCGGTCTGACCCTCTATTAGGGCCTGAAGGGTTGGTTTGTGAGGCACTGCTGTCGTAATCTTCATCATACCAGTCGCTGCACCATTCCCACACATTGCCACTCATATCGTAGATGCCAAGTTCGTTGGGCGCCATGGTGCCCACGGGGTAAGTCATATCGGCACTGTTCCCATCATACCATGCCACATCATCAATAGTATTGCTGCCGCTGTACATATAGCCGAGGCCCTTGTTACCGCCGCGGGCGGCATACTCCCACTCAGCCTCGGTGGGCAAGCGGAAGTTCTCTCCGGTGAGGTCGTTGAGCTTGCGTATAAACTCCAAGCAGTCATCCCAAGAGACCTGTTCTACTGGCTGGTTATCGCCGTTGAAATGGCTGGGGTAGCTACCCATCACCGCTTCCCATAGTGCCTGTGTCACCTCGGTCTTGCCGATAGAGTAGTTGCCCAAGGTCACCTGGTGCGTAATCAGTTCGTCGGCATATGCATCAGTACCCTGCTCGCTGGTGGCGCCCATGGTGAAGGTGCCACCCTCCACCT
>JAKSMA010000256.1 GCA_024400895.1 Muribaculaceae bacterium
TTTGCCGACTGGTTGCTGGTCACCTCTGGAGTGTACTTGTCTTGGTCATTCTTCGTCCATTTCAGGTTGTCGAGATTCCAACTGTATTTGGTGTAGTAGATACCCGCATTAGGCGTTACGGCAAACGCGCCGTTGCTATACACCTTGGAACCCAACTGCAAACTCCAAGCAAAGAACGAAGCAGAACTGCTGCCGTTCACCTGTGTGGGATAGCCATGCTCATCGAGCGGAGCATTGAAAATGTTGGGGTTGCGGTAGCCGGGCTGTCCGAATTGCACATCAGTCTTCAGCTGGAAGCGGTCGTAAGTGCCCACCAAACCAGCCTGAAACAGGAATTGACCGCCAAAGTTGTCGTTGAGCGAAGGTGTGGTCACCGAATAGCCGCCACCCACATACACGCCATAACCAAATTTGCTTGGGCCATCGGCCTGATATTTTTCAAGCACTTGTGCATTGCTGGCAGCGGTTTCTTCCGCCACCACCTGCGCCACAGCAGCCATGCTCATCACAGCCATCACTGCCGCCAGAATCATCTTTTTCATTATCGCCATTGTAGATTTTTCAAATTTCTTATTATTACCGAATTGTAAAGTTACAACATATATTCCAATTATTCCCCACTCCGGGCACTAAACATTTCATTTGCCGAAAGTGAGGTGCACTTCACCGTCTACGGTGAGATGGGCGGTGGCGCCTTCCACAAGAGGAAGGTTGCGGTCGACATGACCTATCGGAAAATCAAATGCCACAGGATAATCGTAGGGCTCCACCATGGCGGCTATCATGCTATAGAGCTGGCGCTGGTGGTCGGTGCTTGTGCTCACCAGTTCGCCATTCAGGTGATAGCGGGTAAACTGTCCCACAATCAAGCCTCTCAACGACGGCAGCACGCCAGCGAGGCGCAACTGATAGAGCAATCGCTCTACGCGGTAAATTTCCTCGCCCACATCTTCAATAAAGAGAATCACATCGCCTTTCAGCATGTTGTAATCGGTGCCCACCAATGCAGAAAGCACCGCAAGATTGCCACCCACAATCATTCCAGAAGCCTCTCCTTTTCGGTTGAACGGATGAGGCATCACTTTGTAGGATGGCCACGCATCGGTGGTGAGAATTGCGTGCATAGCTTCGCTCACTTCGCCTTCGGTACCGAATTCGGTGAGTTGTTTTGCCATGGAAGCGTGCATACTCATCACGCCTGCACGATGCCATGCGGCATGCAGGGCGCTGATGTCGCTAAAACCGACGAGCCACTTAGGATTAGAGCGAATAAGGTCGGCATCCAAATGTTCGAGCAAGCGCACGGTTCCGTAACCGCCACGGCTACAGAAAATTGCTTTTATTGAAGGTTCGGCAATGGCCCATTTCAAGTCGGCCAGCCGCTCTTCATCGGTTCCGCCCGTGACCACTGCGCCCCACGAGCGATGGGCGCTAAGAGTGTGTGTGCCCACAGCGGGCTCAAATCCCCACTGCTTGAACGCTTCCACAGCGCCGTGCACGCGGGCCGGGACAATGGTTCCCGACGGACTAATAATGGCTACACAATCTGTGTGCCTAAGATTTGCAGGTTTAATCATTCTGGTTAACAATTAATTATATATACTTGAATTTTTCTTTATCCCAGAAAGTTCATTAGGGAATGAGGGAGATTTCAAATTTCCATTCGCCCTAATGAACTTTATGGGGTTATCTCATGCATTCACTTGCACATCGATGCCTGCCGCCTTTATGCGCGCACCAATGCGTTCAAGTTCTTCCTTTTCTACTTTTTCGAGGTGTTCTTCTGGCGTTTTGCGGTCGATGCTGTAAATCATCACCGAGCGAGGGTTGATTTCTTTGTAGGCAGCAATCAGCGCATCGATTTCTTCATCGGTAGTGTTGTCGATTTTCACACCGCCATGTTCGCCACGGAGCATCATGGTTTGCACCACGCACTGCCCCTCAAAAGCCTTCAGGTCGCCAATGATGCCTTCCGGAATCACTCCGCTCGACACGGGCTGATTGATGGCGCGCATCGTGGCTGGGCGTGCGGAATCGAGTTTGAGGATATTGTTGTCCACCTTTTTCAATGCCTCCACCACCGATGGCTTGCCCGCCATGGTGGCATTGGTGAGCACACTCACCTTGGCTTCGGGATAGTAAGCGTCGCGCAGACGCATCACATCGGCCACAATCTCTTTGAATTGGGGATGGATGGTGGGCTCGCCGTTGCCCGAGAAAGTGATTACATCGAGCGCACTGCCTTCGGCCTTCATGGCCTCCAACTTCTTTTTCATCGCCTTTGGCTCCGCGAAGATAAACGACAAA
>JAKSMA010000257.1 GCA_024400895.1 Muribaculaceae bacterium
CCCTGTACGAAACTCACAGCTCACCCTCACGCCCTATATATTCGCCCCATCCTAAAGAGTGTTATATACAAACGCAAGCGTTTCTTGCTGCTTTTGTCCTTCGTACATAGAAAAATTTGGCGATTTTCTTTAAAGGAAAAAGCGAAACGCTTTCTGAATATTATGTCGTTGATGTTTGACGTATATCCAACTACTTAGCTGAATTTTTGCAAATATCAGCACAAAGATAAATATATTGTGCCATATTTTTATTTTATGTCTTTCAAATCACGTTGTCTATTAACTATGTTTAACACATGTTTATTTTTTTTTGTTTCAAAAAACTATGAGTATTCCTATAAAACATTTGTGTATAGTGTTGTTGTGTTTTGCATTTCTGCCGAATTTCTTTTTAGATATTACGATTAAGGCGAAAAGTGAGTTTTGTAGGGGCGTTATTTCAAATAATATCCTTACCTTTGTAAAAACTAACCAAAAACTCATTTTTTTTACTCATTTGTCATGGACAACGAATTGAAAATCTTTTGCACCAATATCGGTGAATATGTTGATGTAGAAGGTGGCGAAACGCTGCAACATGTGTACGAACGCATTAAAGACCGTATCAAATTCCGTCCCATCAGTGTGATGGTAAACAATCGCGACAAGCACCTTGCTTATCCTCTCTATGGGCCAAAGCATGTTGAATTTATTGATCGCAGTTCCACCTCTGGCCTCCGCACCTACACCCGTTCGTTGGTCATGATACTCCACAAGGCTACAAAAGACCTTTTCCCCGATGAGCGTCTGGCAGTGCCTCATGCAATTGGCAAGGGTTATTTCTGCACCTTTAAGCACAATCATTCGCGTGTGGATGGTGGCACAGTGAAAGCGCTCAAGCAACGCGTGAAAGAGATTATTGCGGCCGACATGCCTTTCATTCGCCACGAGCGCCCCACCATTGAAGTGCTCGATATGTTCCGCAAGCGCGGTATGAACGACAAGGTGCGTTTCCTCTCTTATTCAAAGCAACTCTACACCGTTTATTACGAACTCGACAATATCATCGACAGTTTCCAGGGTCCTTTGGCTCCAACCACTGGGCACATCGACACTTTCGACTTGGTGCCTTATAAAGACGGCATGCTGCTGCTCTGCCCCGATACCGAGAACCCAAGTGTGCCTGCAAAAGCCGGTAAGCACGAAAAGATTTTCAATGCTTTCATGGAGCGCAAGGCCATCAACCACATCATCAATGTGAGTGATGTGAGCGAGCTCAATAAGGCTATTAAGGCAAAGCGTGTGTCGGAAATTATCAATATCGCCGAAACTATCCACTCGCAAGTGCTCGGCGCCATTGCCACACAGATTGCCGACCGCTTTAAGCGTGGCGGTGCGCGCATCGTGCTCATCGCAGGTCCTTCGTCAAGCGGTAAAACCACATCGACCAAGCGCCTTGCCACCCACTTGGTGACCAAATTCTTGCGCCCAAAGATGATTTCGCTCGACAACTATTTCGTGAACCGTGTCGACACCCCACTTGATGAGAATGGCGAATACGATTTCGAAAATATCCACACTGTGGACCTCGAGCTCTTCAACAGACACATGAAGGAACTGCTGGAGGGTAAGGAGGTGAAAATGCCGACCTATAATTTTGAAACCGGTAAGCGTGAATACCGCGGCAATACACTCCGCCTTGAAGAAGACAATGTGCTTCTGCTCGAAGGTCTGCACTGCCTCAATCCCGAACTCACACAGTTCATTCCTGAAGAACAGAAATATCGCATCTATGTGTCGGCGCTCGCAACCCTCAACATCGACGACCACAACTGGATTTCCACCAGCGACTGTCGCTTGTTGCGTTGCATCGTGCGCGACTACAAGAGCCGCGGCTACAGTGCACAGGAAACCATCAACCGCTGGCCACGCGTACGCAAGGGTGAAGAAAAGTGGATTTTCCCATATCAGGAAAATGCCGACGCCATCTTCAATTCAAGCATCGTGTGCGAATTGCCAGTGATGAAGCAATACGCGCTTCCAATTCTTGAGCAAGTGGCACCAAATATGCCCGAGCATTCCGAGGCACACCGCCTGCTCATGTTCCTGCAGTGCTTCGAGCCCATCAGTCCACGCGATGTGCCCAAGACCAGCCTCTTGCGCGAATTCATGGGCGGCAGCGCCATTTAGTAGATTTTAAGTCATAATGAGGTATTATGGGGGGCTCTGGATTTTCCGGAGCCTCTTTTGTTGTGAGCCCCAACCTGCCTGGTATGGAGTC
>JAKSMA010000258.1 GCA_024400895.1 Muribaculaceae bacterium
ATGAATATGCAAGACAGGTTATCAAACATGCTGATAATATTTCCCCACCTAAAGAGTTAACATACATTTTTAGCATTGGGCAAATACATTGCCCATACGAAGGACTACCTTTGTGTCAGAAATCAAAATCAAAGAAAATGAACATTGCACACAACATTTCACGCAACGATTACATCATGGCCAACCTCAGTTGGAATGGACAAACAATGGCATCGCTTGCAAAAGACAATTTCACATCAATTGACGATGTAATAAAACTCATCTCAACAATGGCAGGCAAATGCTTTGGGTTAGCGAAACTATCAATACGTAACAAGACTCAAGGGTGGTCGGTAAATATGGCAATCAGCACACCCAAAAGCACTATGATGAAGAAAATACCAACAAACACATTACCGGTAAGAGGCACACAATTCGCAATTCCTTTTTGATCTTTTTCTTGTACATTTTATATAATGTGACTAAATTTGCAGTTGAAAACTACAACAAACAATTATATAGAATATGAAAAAGACTATCATTTTCGCCAGTGTTGCATTAGCGCTTTCAATGCTCTCTTGTTCTGGCGGCGAAACCAAAGCTTCTGAAAACGCCGAAGAGGTTGTAAAACAAGTAGAAAGCACTGAAACCGTCATTGGTAAATGGATCAACGCTGATCAAAAAGGGTTTGAACTTGTAGACGACTGCAGTGCGAAATCCATCGACAACGCCCCCACTGAATTACTGGAATGGGCTGCAAATGAAGCCGGCGACACCTTAACTTTAATCACAGCAAAAGACACCACAAACTATGCTATGTCACTTGCTGGAGGCAAGCTGACGCTCACCGACAAAGACGGAAAAGTGACAGAATACACCCGCAAATAATCCGACGCAACAACAAAAAAAATAGCCACGCTTCCCTTTCATAGGGGAGCGTTTTTCTTATTTACCTACCCAATCACCGCTCCACTTTCACAAAAAAAACTTAAATAATGAGAGAATGTTTTATATCCGAAATATTTTCCGTAAATTTGTATAGTGAATTGTTGTGCACAATCACAAGCTTGAATTGGGCTTAAAGCTCCATTTCCACTATTAAGACATTATTACACTTTATTATATAACTATTTTAAAAGTAAGTAACATGGTTTATTCACATGAAGTACAGGAAATGTGCTGTGTAGCAAAGGGTGCTAACCACCCATCCGCTCCTATTCCAGAGGAAGGAAAATGGGTTAGATCTAAAGAAATCAAAGATGTTTCAGGCTTCACTCACGGTATTGGTCACTGCGCTCCTCAACAAGGTGCTTGCAAGCTTTCACTCAATGTGAAAGAAGGTGTGATTGAAGAATGTATGATCGAAACTATCGGTTGCTCAGGTATGACTCACTCTGCAGCTATGGCAGCAGAAATTCTCCCAGGCAAGACCATTCTTGAAGCGCTCAACACCGACCTCGTGTGCGACGCTATCAATACTGCAATGCGTGAATTGTTCCTTCAAATCGTCTACGGTCGCACTCAAAGTGCTTTCTCTGAAGGCGGTTTGGTAATCGGTGCATCACTCGAAGATCTTGGTAAGGGTCTCCGTAGCCAAGTAGGTACTATGTTTGGTACTCGTGCTAAGGGTGTTCGTTACCTCGAAATGACAGAAGGCTACTGCACTCGCATGGCTCTCGACGAAAACAACGAAGTTATCGGTTACGAATTCCTCAGCCTCGGTAAGTTTACCGACGCTATGAAGAAAGGCAAAACTCCAGAAGAAGCTCTTGCTGAAGCAAAAGGCCACTACGGACGTTTTGAAAATGCACCTAAGTATATCGACCCACGTAAAGAATAATATAAGGAGGATACAATTATGATTAGAGAAGTAAAATTTGAATCTCAAGACCGCCGCATGAAGCAAGTTCTCGCTGCTTTGAACGCTGCCGGCATTAAAGACGTTGAAGAGGCTAACGCCATCTGCGAACAATATGGTATCGATCCTTATAAGACTTGCGAAGAAACCCAACAAATCTGCTTTGAAAATGCAAAGTGGGCTTATGTTTGTGGTGCAGCTATCGCATTGAAGAAGGGCTGTAAAGTTGCTGCCGACGCTGCTGAAGCTATCGGTCTCGGTTTGCAATCATTCTGCATCCCAGGCTCTGTTGCTGACGACCGCCAAGTAGGTATCGGTCACGGTAACCTCGCTGCTCGTTTGCTTCGCGAAGAAACCAAGTGCTTTGCATTCCTCGCTGGTCACGAATC
>JAKSMA010000259.1 GCA_024400895.1 Muribaculaceae bacterium
CAACGAGAGCAGCTTGCTTTCAATCTTCATCAGGCGAGTTGAGCAAGTCAAGTGAATGGCAATTGGCTCGTCCACTGGATGGAATTCAAGAGAATCGGCCACATAATCGTGGATAAATTCCATCAATTCGAGTGGTTTCACCTGCTTCATATGACCTTGCATACGGTGCAGGCATGGACTTTGGTCACACACCACTGGATACTTGCCATTTTCGCTTGCTGCGAGAAGAGCCGCTTCAAGTTCTGCAGTCTTCTTGTCGGCAATATCGGGCATACCTTTACTTTCCCAAATCATACCGCAGCACATCTTTTTCATTCCTTCAGGGAAAATCACTTCCCATCCGGCTTTATTAAGGAATGCTACAACTTCATCCACAAGATTGGTCTTTGGGCCTTTACTACCCTTACCCATTGTCTGATTTAGGCAACTTGGGAAATAAACAACTTTCTTCTCAGCCTTTGGCTGTGCGATATTCTTTGCACAATATGGCTTTGGAAGTGATGGCGTCCACAATGGAGCACCCATAGAATGTAAGGCTTTACCTACTGCCTTCACACCACCATCACCAAGGATGAAATGAGCGAGGTTTGCTCCACCAAGTGCCACTTTCAGGCTTGAGCGAACACCATTGAGGTGATTTGCGCAAAATTCGCCCACTTTGTGGCTTGTGGTGCCCTCTGTATGCTTTTGATTACGGAGGTCGTGAGTCAAATCGCCAGTGTTTATCTTCATTGGGCATGAAGTGCTACACAAGCCATCGGCGGCGCAAAGAGCATCGCCATAATATTTATATTGCTTTTCGAGGCGTTTCAAGCGCGCATTATCCTCGCCCGATTCTTTCAAACGAGCAATTTCGCGCTGCACCACAGTGCGCTGACGCGACGAAAGACCTAAACCGCAACTCACACAGTTTACTTCGCAGAAACCGCACTCCATACATTTGTCGACATGTTCATTGACAAGCGGTAGTGGCTTGAACGATTTCACGAAGCAATCAGGGTCGTCATTGAAGATGACTCCTGGATTGATGATATTTTTGGGGTCGAAGAGGTTTTTCACCATCTTCATCACATCATATGCCTTTTCGCCCCACTCTTTCACCACGAATGGCGCCATGTTGCGTCCGGTGCCGTGTTCTGCCTTGAGAGAGCCGTCGTATTTGTCAACCACCAGTTTCACAATCTCGTCCATGAGATTCTTATACTGCTTCACATCATCGTCGGTTTCGAAACGCTGTGCGATGATGAAGTGGTAGTTGCCCTCAAGGGCGTGACCATAGATGCAACTGTCGTCGTAGCCATGCTCTTGGAGCATATCTGCGAGGTCGCAAGTGGCATCTGGTAGGTCTTCGATATGGAAGGCGATGTCTTCAATAATCACGGTAGTGCCAAGCGGACGAGTACCAGCCACAACGGGGAAAATACCTGAACGAATAGCCCAATATTTGGCATTCTCCTCTGGGTCGGATGTGAATTTTGCAGGCACATAGAGTGAGAAATTCTTCAACACTTCCTCAATGGCCGCAATATTTTCATTCATGTCCGCTTCGGTTTCCGCTGCCGTGCGAATAAGGATTGCTGTGAGCCCTTCACCAGTGGTGTCGTTCACCGACGAAAGCGACTTCTTATCAAGAATCTCTGCACATTCCACAGGACTCTTTTTCAAAGCAACCACACATTCGCAAGCCTCACGCATCTCTTTGAAATAAAGCATTGCGCTCGATTTATA
>JAKSMA010000026.1 GCA_024400895.1 Muribaculaceae bacterium
GAGGATAAAGCAATGAAGAAGCTTAGGATTGTTACGCTTGCAATCGCGGGTGCAATTGCGGCTTTTGGTGATGTTGAGAGCTCGAATATTGTCGGCTATCAGAATCAGGGATTCGCCCAGAGCGGTTATTCGATTGCCGCCAATACTTTCCAGGCCATTGGTACTGCTCGTGAGTCGATGAAGCTCGGTGACATCAAGGTCAACGAGGATTTCGTCAACTCCAAGATCGTCTTCATGACGACGGGTGGCGCGAACGCCAAGACAACCTTCGGTGGCAAGACGGTCAACCAGGAGTATGTGTATTGGTGGGCAGAAGACGAGCCGGAAGATGGCGAGGGCTGGTACCTATCGAAGGATGTCGATGCGGAAGAGAAAGGCAAGGTCATTTCGTGAATATTGGCGGGATTCACACCCAGGAACTTGCAGCTGGTCATACATTCGCACGACAGAATCAAGCCCTTGGCATAGCGAATTTCAGGACTGTCGGCATCGCCAGGCTTCTTTGAACGCAACGCGTCTTCTATTTTCTTTGCCACCTCATCGCGGCGAGGCGATGCATAATCGAAGTGGTCGGACAATCGATTCGACAGCATCAGTGTGCGTTCCAAATCTTCATCGTTCACCATCACATCGCCGTTGGTCTGGAATGCCACATGCACATCGTGGCCCTGCTGAACAAGCCTACGCAGTGTGCCGCCCATCGACACCACTACATCATCGGGATGCGGGCTGAAGCACACCACGCGTTTAGGATATGGGGTGGCACGCTCTGGACGCGATGCGTCGTCGGCGTTTGGCTTACCGCCGGGCCAACCTGTGATGGTGTGCTGAAGCACATTGAAAATGCGGATATTCACATCATAGCCCGAGCCAAACACGGTGCCGAGTTCGCTCAAGCCATTGTCGTTATAGTCTTTATTTGTAAGTTTCAAGATGGGCTTGCCAGTCTGCTGACTGAGCCATACGATGGCGCGACGCACGAGTTCATCGGTCCATTCGCAAGATGTCACCTTCCAAGGGAAACTGATGCGAGTAAGCAGCGATGCGGCATCAAGGTCGACGAGCAGTTTCACATCGTGATGCATCTGCAGGAACGACGCAGGAGTGTTGTCGCCGATGCGCCCTTCAATGGTGTTGTAAACCGATTCTGCGCTTGCTTCGCCCCACGCCACGCAAATGATTTTGCGCGCAGAGAGCAAGTTCGACAGGCCGAGCGTCACGGCTGTGTCGGGAGCCACCTCGCATTGGTAGCTGTCGGCAATGCGCTGACGGCTATCGTTGCTCAAAAGCACCAAGCGGCAAGAAGAAGTGGACTGCGAGCCTGGGTCGTTGAAAGCCAAACCGCCATTTTTGGTCAGCTGGCACACGAGCACGTCGATACCGCCAAACGAATCTATCAGCGTTTCGTATTGCTTGCAGTGCTTATGCACATTTTCTTTGGTGGCACCTTCGTCGAAGGTGTATACGTTTGATGGGTCGATATCAATCTTGTTGAACAGGCGTTCCTTCAAACGGCGGAAATTGTTCTGTGTATCGGCACTCTGCTGTCCCAGCCCCAGTTCGCTGATATTGAACGCCACCACTTTCGCAAAACTCACCTTGTCGGCGAAATAGAGGCGAACCAGCTCGTCGTACACATCAAGTGCGCCCTTGCCGGCACCGAAGCCAATCACACAGCGACCACGCTCAGCCACACATTGTTCTATGGCTTTTGCGATGTCGTGAGCAGCATCGACAGCACCGTCTCTTGATGTCTCCACAATCTTTGTGTACACCTTTTCGCAGCGTGTGAGCGACGCCAATTCCACTTCACTTTCTGGGCAATAGTATCGCTTCGACAATTGGCCAAACTTAAGTTTTGAGTTGATATCCGATCTCATAATGTCTTATTTGTAGATTCTTTGCCGCCCCCAAATCATGAACGGCAATAGCTTATTTACGTATGAACTTCGCAAAGATAAGTAATTTCATTGATTTTGCGAAATTTGCACAAAAATATTATCCCTAATTCCACATTTCATAAGCCGTTCTGTCATTTGAGATGTGGAACTTATACATATATGTAGAGATTATCTTTAGCGCTTTTTGGGGAAGAGCTCGCGGTAGATGCGGGCTGTGGCACCGATGTGGGTGGAGATGTAGTTGCCAGCAATGTTGCCGCTGTTTTCGAGCGCGCTCTTGTTGCCCAGCATCTTGTTCATCAAGTCGACAAATTCCTGCTGGTCGTGCACACAATGGCCACCACCGATGGCAATCAAGTCGTGCGCCTCAGCAAATTTGCCGAATTTTGGACCAAATACCACCGGAATGCCATACACCGCAGCTTCGTTGATATTGTGAATGCCTGCGCCGAAGCCACCGCCCACATAAGCCATCTGGCCATAGCGGTAGAGCGACGAAAGAATGCCAAAGCAGTCGATAATCAAGCAGTCGAGTTTTCCGGCATTTTCCACGCTGGTCTCGCTGTAGAGCCCCACCCTGCGGTGGGTTTTGCTCATGATTGCACTCAGGCGCGCAGTGTCAAATTCGTGTGGAGCCACAATCAACTTCATGTTAGGGTGCTCGTTGAAATAAGGCATCACGATTTCTTCATCGGGCTGCCAAGAGCTGCCCATCACCAAGGTGAATTCGCTACCTGCGGCAAACGACGCGATGATTGGGAAATCTTTAGCAGCCGCACGCACATCTGCCACGCGGTCGAAACGGGTGTCGCCAGCCACTTCCACATTTTCTATGTTGATGGATTTGAGCAATTGGCGCGACTCCTCGTTCTGCACGAAAATGCGGGTGAAGCATTTGAGTATATTGCGGAACTGGCCGCCCCAGGGACGGAAGAAAATCTGCGACTCGCGGAAAATGGCAGAGATGATGTATGTGGGTATGCTGCGGCGCTTGAGTTCACTCAGATAGTTGCCCCAGAATTCATATTTCACGAATATTGCCATCGAGGGATTCACCAAATCAATGAATTTCTTCACATCCGAAAGCACATCGAAAGGCAAATAGCACACGGCATCCACCATATCGTAGCCCTTGCGCACCTCATAGCCGCTGGGCGAAAAGAAACTGAGCACGATGTGTGCATCCGGATTCTCCTTTTTGATGCGTTCAATCAATGGGCGTCCCTGCTCGAATTCGCCGAGCGACGAAGCATGAATCCAGATATGCTTATTCTCCGGATTGAGTTTTTCGCGAAGCAAATTGAAGGTACGCTTTTGTCCATTAATCATCAGGCGAGCCTTCTTGTTGCGAAGTGCTGCCAATCGAACGGCCAATCGATATGCCTTGATGCCTATATGATAACTTGGTCTCATTATCTCATTCTCTAAAAATTACTTTGAAGCAATCGCCCGCCATGCAAATATTTCTTGTTGCGGCGATGTTTCCAAAGGTTTTGGTCAATATAAAATCTGCAGGTGATTTGCTGCCAGAATCCTGTAATCTTGTCGGTTGCGTGAAAAATGAGCGACGCATTGAGGTCCACAAAGCGGTTCTGCACAATGTGTGCACGCAAATCGGTGCGGCTATAAAACTTTGAGCAATAATAGGTGTCGCCCAAATTGAGTTCACTGCCGTACTTGTCCCACAGCGGGAAAAGATTGCTTCCTGCATACACATTCTGCTCAGCCTCAATCCATTTCCATCGGCCTTGCAGATTGCCGATGAAACCACAAGGCGTGTGCCATCCGTCGTCGGTGGTGCGGTCACGCTCCAGATTGATGATAGCGCCAGCCTTCACTTTCAGCGCCGCCTTTGGTGCAATCTTCCAGTCGAAGCCCACCATCGGATTCACGGTCACATCATCGTTCACGCCTTCGCCTTCCGGCCCGATTTTGGTTTTTGCCAAGTGATTGTATTGCAGATGACCACCCAACCACACATTCCCCATGTAGGCCTTGCCGCTAATGAGGGCATTGAAAGCCTCGCGGCGAGTGTCGGTCTGCTGTTGACGCCAATCGACGAAAATTTGCGCATAGCCACGGCCCGGATGCTTCTGGTATTGCACCATCACACCGCGGATGTTGGGTTGGCGATAGGCCAGCGAGTCGCTCCACAAATAGCGGGGAGCATGCTCCAGCATTTCGGTGCGCGGAATCATACCCGCACTCATTTTCCACCCTTTGTGGCGATACTGATAATAGAGCGTGGGCGTAACCTTTGCTCCTTCGGCATCGTCGTTGAGCGGTTGCATCCAACTCACACCGCCTTTCAGTGTGTGACCGCTTTGCTGATTGCCCAACTGAATCCCGATTTCGGGAGCCAGACGAGTAAAGAGGAATGTCTGGTCGCGGCGGAGCCAGTCGCCGCCCTCACGGTTGGCAAACTCCGAGTCGAAATCCACGCTCCACACCACTTCCTGGCTGTGGCTCACAGCCACACCCGAAAGAAGAAGAAGCACCACGGCCAGCCACTTTTTCACCATCAGTTCAGTATATTTTATTCTGTTGGGAGTTTGATTACTTCCACACCACGCTTGATGCGGGCAATGGTTTCTTCCTTACCAAGCAGACGGGTGATTTCAAACATGTGAGGACCCTTGCATTCACCCACCACGGTGAGGCGGAAAGCATTCATCACATTGCCCATGTGATATTCGTTGCCCTTAATCCACGCCATCACGGTAGCCTCGGTGGCAGCAGCATCGGCAAAGTTGTCGACACCTTCGAGGAGCGCAATCAGTTCGCCCATCAGTTGAGGAGTTTCTTCTTTCCAACGCTTCTTCACATCCTTTGGAGCATATTCCACAGGAGCCTTGAAGAAGAATGCTGCATTAGTCCAGAGGTCTTTCACGAAATTGATACGATTTTTCACCGAGCCCACTGCTGCAGCAATATATTCGTCGGTGAATTGAGCCACATCCACATGCTCTGCCAAAATTGGTTTGAAGAGTTCGGCAAGGGCAGCATCTTCTGTAGCCATCAGATATTCGTGGTTGAACCATTTTGCCTTTTCGAAGTCGAACTTCGCACCGCTCTTAGAGCAGTGAGCGAACGAGAAGTCGCGAATCAGTTCGTCCATACTCATAATTTCGCGGTCGTCGCCAGGATTCCAACCGAGGAGCGAAAGGAAGTTGACCACAGCGTGTGGCAGATAGCCACTTTCGCGATAGCCCGAAGAAATTTCGCCACTCTTTGGGTCGTGCCATTCGAGAGGGAACACAGGGAAACCGAGGCGGTCGCCGTCGCGTTTGCTCAACTTGCCCTTTCCGTCGGGCTTGAGAAGCAGTGGAAGGTGAACAAATTCTGGTTGAGTGTCTGCCCAGCCGAATGCTTCGTAAAGAAGCACATGGAGAGGCGCACTTGGCAGCCATTCCTCACCACGAATCACATGGCTCACTTCCATCAAGTGGTCGTCGACGATGTTTGCCAAGTGATAAGTTGGGAGATCATCGGCACGCTTGTAGAGCACCTTGTCGTCGAGAATTGAAGAATTGATGGTCACATCGCCACGAATAAGGTCGTGTACCACCACATTGCGTCCAGGCTCAATTTTGAAGCGCACCACATAGTTGGTGCCAGCGTCGATGAGTGCCTGCACTTCTTCGGCAGGGAGAGCCAAAGAGTTGCGCATACTCATACGAGTGGAAGCGTCGTATTGGAAATTTTTGATTTCTTGGCGCTTTGCTTCCAGTTCTTCTGGAGTGTCGAAAGCGATGTAAGCCTTGCCGTCATCGAGCAGTTGTTTCACATATTTGCGATAGATATCGCGGCGTTCGCTTTGCTTGTATGGGCCATATTCGCCACCTTCAGCCACGCCTTCATCGATACCGATGCCGAGCCAGTGAAGGGCTTCGTTGATATATGCTTCTGCCCCAGGCACGAAGCGATTTGAGTCAGTATCTTCGATTCGGAGAATCATAGTGCCGCCGTGCTGGCGAGCAAAGAGGTAGTTATACAGTGCTGTGCGCACACCGCCGATATGAAGCGGACCTGTTGGTGATGGCGCAAAGCGCACTCTAACCTTTCTTTCCATTGTAGTTATCGTATTTTCAGATTTGAGTTAAATTATATTTTCGTACAAAATTACAAAATCTCAGCCAATATCACCTTATATAATGTGAAATTTACGCCATTCATGCGAGTTTTGCGGATTTTTTCCCCATTTTATACCCTAACCGTCCTCCTTTCGCAATATCATTGGCTACCGGCAAGAACTAATTGCCGAAGAAGTTGGTAACGCCGAAAAGGATTTTTGTGGAAAGGTGTGACGCTGGTGATGTTGAAGGGCGTGGATAAACATCATGAAAATTTAATTTATCAGAATCACTCGAAACACCCGAAACACTTGAAACACCTAAAACACCTTCTTTTAGTTCGCTTTTGGACCAAAAACCACCGCTTTCTTGGTCCATATCGAAAACCGAAACACTTTTCATGTTTCAAGTGAAACACCCCGCATAAAAAATTCAATATGCCAAAGAACTCTACTGCGAAGATAGAAATGCAGCAAGGCGGCGACAATGTCAAAAAGGGATATTGTTTTCAAAAAGTCAACGAGTCCACAGGGCAGCAAGTCAACGAGTGTTGGGGCAATTGACACCGATTATATCCGATTGGGCCCCGATTGACACCTATTTTTTTATTTCACACAAATTCAACTCGCTGCGCTCGATTTAACCCAGAAAGTGGCGGAATTGTGAAAACGAGTTCGTTTAAAGCAATAATTCTTGAATTTGTTTTAGGCGACCTGTTTTTTTTTGCTTTTTTTGCTGAAAGTGTATAGTTTTGCACTCAACCTATAAAAGCAGAAAGACAATGAAAAGGAGAGATTTCTTAAAGGTATCGCTGACCGCAGGAGTTGCAACAGCATTACCAATCAATGTATTTGGACATACAGATAATTCAGATAACGATGCCCACCAGAATGGCGACAAGCCAGACCTTTCGGGAGCTGCCGACATCCTCATACTGGGTAATATCATCACGGTGGATGAGAACAAGCTCTTTGCCGATGCAATGACCATCATGCGGTTTTGATGTGGATAACGACTTGTTTGCCAACAACTCTTGGTACTTTCGCAACGCACTTGTACGTGCCAACTACCGCAATCCGCTAAAAAACATTCAACCCGATAAATCTTTTCTAATAAAATTCTTTCGCAATCTTTTGCTTGGCGAGCACCACGAACTGAAAAATCGCTATATGCTCATTGGGTATGACAAATCGGATACCCCCACAAGTACCCCCACAAGTACCCCCACAAGTTCAGCACAAGCTATTGTCGCTTCATCGGAAAATGTACAAGCATTAGTGTTGTCCATCGGAGTTAACGAGATGAGCGTTAAAGACATGATGGAAGCATCCGGACTGAAAGACAGAAAAAATTTCCTTAAATACTCCCTGAATCCGGCAATTAACGAGGGATTTGTGAAAATGAAATTTCCGAATTCTCCCCATCACCCAAGACAGAGATATCTGCTAACAGTGAAGGGGCACATCCTATTCAACCAGTCTTCCAGCAAATAAAGAGGTCTATAGGCCTATAAGTCTACGAGTGGACACAACTGGCCCTATCCGAGGTCACACATGAGGGGGCGCTCCAAGCTGCGCGATTTCGCTCCTTAAGGAACTATATCGCTTGCATGGAGTTAACCACAACCCGCCGTTTCCGACGACTTTTGACAAAGGATTGGGGTGAGGTGGATGGCTATTGGTGGAGGATGGAGGAAACTTCGGAAACGAGGGCGCTGTCGGAAGTGACCACACGGCAAGGTGTCACTGCCACCCAACCATTGTCTACAGCCACCACATCGGTTTCGGCATCCTCAGGATTGTCGAGTTTGTATTTGCCAGCCACCCAATAGTAGTCCATTCCGCGAGGGTCGACACGATGTTCGAATTCCTTTTCCCAGTAGCCCATAGCCGTTGGCACCACTTTCAGTCCCTTGGCTTGAGCAGGGATGTTCACATTCAGGCATACGCCATCGGGCAACCCGTTTTTCAGCACCTTCGCCACAATCTCTTCAATCCATTTCTCACAATACGAGAAATCGGATTCGGGATGGAACGCCTTGGCGGAGAAAGCCACTGCAGGAAGATGATGGAGAGCGGCTTCAAACACCACGCCCATGGTGCCGCTGTAGATGGTGCAAGTGCCGTAGTTATATCCGTGGTTGATACCGGAGAGTACCACATCGGGGGTGCGACCTTCGAGCAACTGGTCGAGGGCGAGTTTCACGCAGTCGGTGGGTGTGCCGGGCACAGTGAAAGCCTTGAAACCGGGCTCGTCTTTCACCTTAAAGGCCCGAAGCGGCTCAAAGAAAGTGATAGAACATCCTTTGCCACTTTGCTGCACAGCGGGTGACACAGCCACCACATCGCCAAATTTGCGTGCCACTGAAATCAAAGTTTTGATGCCACTGAACGAAAAGCCGTCGTCGTTGCTAATCAGAATTAAAGGTCGTTTTGCTTGAGTTGCCATATCTTGTTGTGTAATCAATTTTTATTTTTGTCGTTTTTGCCGTTTTTATCGTTTTAATCTTTTTTCTTGAACGGGTTGATATCGTGAATTTTAATATGTGGAGTGTATTTCAAATTCTCTTTGCTGAATTTGGTGTCGGTGAAAGAGAAATCAACCGACACATCCACATGCGAATGCTTCATTTCTATCAAGCCATTGGCCTTGTGGCCGTCGCAATCGAGTTTGCAATCCACATTCTTGAAAGTGAGATCTTTGCCAACCTTAATGCCCAGCACCTTGGTTTCGACACGATAGTCGATTTTTTCGACATGCCCTGTTGCCGAGCCCATGGGCAGAGGGCCATGCTTGCGGCCTAACTGGGCTGCCGATTTCTTGCTGGAAATGTCGAACTTAAACTCTGCACTAAGCGCCACTGTGCCCAAGCCCTCCTTTTTCACCAACTTACCCACATGGAAATTCTGCGTGTGTGCCTTGCCTTCGAGCCACTTGGTGTCGCTGTGCATAGTGAAATCTGTGGTCACCGACCCCAGTTGGGTGGAAAGCGTGCCACGGAAGGTTTGATAGTGGTGCCCCACTTCCAGCGAGCCCTTATAGCCAATCGCGCCCATGGCATGCATAATGCCACTCAGCGACTTCTTTTCCTCGATGAAATGGTGAATAATCTTCATTTTGGTGGCATCGGTCGACCTCATATTGGTCACATGGAAAAGCACATGCACTTTCCTGCCCCCATTCAGTTTCTTATTGAAATCGTTGATTTCACCTTTTGCATTGATGCAAAGCGAATTGTCGGCAGTTTTCACCACCACATTGTTGAACCACATCTTGTTGGCTTCGCCACTGAATAGCGTGGTGAGGGTGAGAGGTGTGGTGAAATTTTTCAGCGGTGGTGCAAATGGAACAGAAATGTCTTTAAGTATGGTTTTCGCACTCACATGCGCGCCATCGAAACGGAATTTTTGTCCTTTCACCGGCAGCGAGATGCGAACCGACGGAATATCCACCACCGTGCTATGGCTCACCACATGCAGATTTTTAACAGTGGCGGTCTGCATATTGGTGGTGGCGCTGAAAGTGACTGGGTCGACGAAGAACCCCGCCACCTTGTCGGCAAGGTCGACGTGTTGCGCCACAATGCTCACCGAGTCGGGCGCCAAATGGAGCACTTTGAAGTCGCCATTCACTACCAAATCGAGATGCCCGGCATCGAATGCGCCACGCCGAGGATTCACCTTGTTGCGGCGCGGCTTGCCATTATCGGTTTTATACCGCAGTTCCGTCACTTTTAAATGCTTCATGTCGCCGTCGGTGTGCAGTGAAAGCGAAGCCAGCGATGCCGACTTACCTTGTTGAGCGAATTTCACATCTTTCAATTCCAATTCCTGCGATATATAGCAGCCACTCACCTCGCCTACCGCAACCGACATTCCCCGGTATGAAAATGCAAGGTCTTCAATATTGGCTTTTTTCTTCGTCCAATCAGCCTCAAGATTCTCCACCGAAGCCACATAGTCGTTGTACGACGCACTCAGTTTCTCCACTTTCAGTGTGGTGTCAGCCACATTGGCACTTGCCCAGTCGATGTGTGCTTTTGCATTGAGATGCGTGGAGTCGCGCACCTGGTAACTCACCGTGGCATTTTCGAGCTTGACAGTTTCGATTTTCACATCAAGTTTTTTCCCTCCATCGCTTTTCGGCTTATTGGAACTGACATTGTCAACCAGAAACTGATAATTGGCAGCCGAATCGGAGCGCACTTTATACACATTCACATTCACGCCGCGAGCCGATGCGCCATCCACCTCAAGGCGGTTGGATAGCAAGCCCCAAACGTCGAATTTCGCCTTAAGCGTATCGGCAACCAGTAGCTTCTCGCCAGCCAAGTCGTCGATGCGAAAGCCATATATTTCAAGACTGGGATTCAAAATGCCGATGCTCACGCTGTCGAGTTGCACCTTAGTTTTCAGCGTGGTCTGCAGTTTGTCGAGGGCAAAATCTTTGAGTTTTTTCTGCCCCCATTCCGAGCCCACAAAAAGTGCCACCGCCACCGAAAGAAGCAGCAACACGCCCACCACTCCACCAAGCGAAAAGGCGGCTATCCGAATTATCTTTTTTGTTTTCGCAGTCATCTGTCAATAATTTGCAGCACAAATATAAGCACAATCTATATAATATGCACGAAAAATCATCACGAAAAACGAATTTTCACAGTGATGCGCCACAAGAAAAACGAAGCAAAAATCAAGAAATTATATTTTTTTTGAAAAAAAAGTGGTTTTTCTATTGTCAGTTCAAAAATTTGTCGTAACTTTGCACTCGCAATTCGGAAACGAATTCATTTGATGACTCCGTAGCTCAGTTGGTAGAGCAATTGACTCTTAATCAATGGGTCGAGGGTTCGAGCCCCTCCGGGGTCACAAAAAGCCTCCCAAAAGGAGGCTTTTTTTATACACTATTACAAGGGTTCGTTAGCCTTAAGCCTTAACGAAAACGGGTGTATTCACTGGAATTTGGGAAACTTTTGTGGTATTTTTTTGAACGCACGCATAAAAATTCAAAAAATATCGGCAAATTCTTTTTAAATGCGATTTTTATTACTACCTTTGTTAGTGGAAAAATTTTAACAAAACCATAAAATTTGAGTGTTTATGAAAAAAAGGACAAATGAAACTACATCATATTCCAACCAAACCACTATTAACACTCTCAAACTATTGCTATTGTGAAGAATAAAAGAAATCGACTCCAAATCATCGTGGAGTTAATTAAAAGAAATTGTATCGGCAGCCAAAACGAGCTTGCCGAAATGTTGAAGGAGCAAGGTGTTCAAGTAACACAGGCCACCCTTTCACGCGACTTAAAGGCTTTGAAAATCACTAAAGTTGCTAACGACCTGGGTAACTACATGTACATCATCCCCGACAGCAATGAGTTGCAAGACTCTATGCTAATGAAAGGGCAAAAGAGTTTGGCAGGCAGTTCACAATTCGGTTTTGTGTCGCTTGAATACTCTGGCAACCTTGCAGTTATCAAAACACGAAATGGCTACGCTACAGGTTTAGCCTACGACATCGACATGAGCCACTCTCATGTGGTGCTCGGCACTATTGCTGGCGCCGACACCGTATTCGTCCTTTTGCGTGAAGGGATTTCTCGCGAAGAGTCGAACGAGTTCTTTGCACGCTTCATTCCTGTAGAGGCACCCGAATAAGTCTGTAGCCCCTCGTGGGCTTCAGATTTTTCTATACGCGCACGCACGAGCGCGTAGACAAAACGAGCAGCATCGCCTATCACAACCATCTTTGGTCTTGTGCGACGATGCTTCTATAGCAAAAAGAACATGGTGCTCTTGCACAAGTATATGCATCGCACCGACATATAATATAAAGAAAATTAGACATTTGATTCGTAGTAAAAATGATTGACATCAAAGACATTGAAATTGTGGTGGCTGGAGAGTCGCATCTCAAATACATCGATGAGATACTCGACACGATGGCGGCAGCCGCCAAAGTTCGTGGAACAGGTATCGCTCGCCGTACACACGAGTACGTGGAGAAAGTGATGCTCCAAAACAAAGCCGTTCTGGCACTCTACCACGACCGTTTTGCAGGCTTCAGCTACATTGAAAGCTGGGACCATCAATTGTTTGTAACCAATTCTGGACTTATTGTACACCCCGACTTTAGAGGAATCGGCGTGGCTACGCTAATCAAACGACGAGTTTTCGCCTTAGCACGCGAACGCTATCCGCTTGCTAAGGTGTTTAGCCTCACCACTGGTGCCGCTGTGCTCAACATGAACACAAAACTCGGTTTCAAGCCAGTGACATTTGAAGTTCTCACACGCGACAAAGCCTTTTGGAAAGGTTGTGAAAGTTGTGTGAATTTCGACATTCTCCAACGCAACGGCGGCGAAAAATGCCTGTGCACCGCACTGCTCTACGACCCCGCCGAACATATCAACGAAGAAATAACATACGACACAAATATGAACACAGAAAAGACCCCCAAAGAACGCAAAAAAGTAGTGCTCGCATACAGCGGCGGCCTCGACACATCATTCGCCGTTAAGTATCTCTCGGAAGACTGCGGCTACGATGTGTACACCGCCACAGCCAACACTGGCGGCTTCAACGAAGAGCAACTCGCAGTCATCGAGAAAAACGCTATCGCCCTTGGTGCTGTAGCACACGTGAATCTTGACGTGACCCACGAATACTACGAGAAGAGCATCAAGTATATGGTGATGGGCAATGTGCTCCGCAACGGCACCTACCCTATTTCTGTAAGTTCTGAACGTATGTTCCAAGCCATCGCCATCATCAACTACGCTAAGGAAATTGGCGCCGATTGCGTGGCCCACGGTAGTACAGGCGCAGGTAACGACCAAATCCGATTCGACCTCACCTTCCAAGTGCTGGCTCCAGAAATCAAGGTAATCACCCCAACCCGCGACTTGGCACTCACCCGCGATTACGAAATCAACTATTTGAAGGACCACGGCTTTGAGGGCGACTTCAAGAAACTCGAATACAGCTACAACGAAGGTCTTTGGGGCACCAGCATCTGTGGCAAGGAAACTCTTCACAGCAATGAAAACCTGCCTGAGAGCGCATTCTTGCGCCAAATGACCGCCACCGAAGACATGCGTATCACTATCGACTTCGAGAAAGGCGAAATCGCAGCCATCAACGGCACCGCCTACGCCGACAAGGTGAAGGCTATCCAAGACCTTGAAGAAATGGTGGCTCCATTCGGTATCGGCCGCGACATCAACCTCGGCGACACCATCATTGGCATCAAGGGACGTGTGGGCTTTGAGGCTGCTGCACCATTGCTCATTATCGCCGCTCACAAGTTGCTCGAAAAGCACACCACCACCAAGTGGCAACAATACTGGAAGGAACAACTCGGCAACTGGTACGGCATGTTCTTCCACGAAAGCTACTACCTTGAACCAGTGATGCGCGACATCGAAGCATATCTCGTGGAATCGCAACGCAATGTCACAGGTCGTGTAATTATCGACCTCAAGCCTTACCGCTACGAACTCGTGGGCATTGAGAGCGACTTCGACTTGAGCAAGACCAACTTTGGCGAATATGGCGAAATGAACAAGGCTTGGACCGCCGACGACGTGAAGGGCTTTACCAAAATCTACGCCAACCCACTGAAGGTGTACCACTACAACCAGATTAAGAACGGAAAAGAAGACAAATAAAGATGATTAAAGCAGGCATCATTGGAGGCGCTGGCTACACCGCAGGAGAACTCACCCGACTTCTCATCAACCACCCAGAGGTGGAGCTGAAGTGGATGAGCAGCACCAGCAACGCTGGCAACCGCGTGGACAGTGTGCACCAAGGACTTATCGGCGAAACCGACCTTGTGTTCACAGCCGATACACCTCTTTCAGAAATCGATGTGTTGTTTTTGTGCACTCCTCACGGCTTCTCAAAGCCATTCCTTGAGGAGCACAAGAGCGAAATTCCCGAATCGCTCCGCATCATCGACCTTGCACAGGATTTCCGCATCGCCGACGGTGAGCACGATTTCGTGTACGGACTGCCCGAGCTCAACCGCGAACGAGTGACCACCGACACAAAGCACATTGCCAACCCTGGCTGCTTTGCCACTGCCATTCAGTTGGCTTTGCTGCCATTGGCAAAAAACGGTTTGCTCACCGACGATGTGCACATCCACGCCGTGACAGGCAGCACTGGCGCTGGCGTGAAACCCGGCCCAACAAAGCACTACTCCTGGCGCAACGACAATGTGAGCATCTACAAGCCTTTCAAGCACCAGCATCTGCTTGAAATCCGTCAGTCGCTCACCCAACTGCAACCCGGCTTTGAAAGTAACCTGGAATTCATCCCTATGCGTGGATGCTTTTCTCGCGGCATTTTCGCCACCCTCTATCTGCGTAGCGAGGCAGAGCTCGACGACGTGAAGCGTATGTACAACGATTTCTACGCTGGCCATGCATTCACTTTTGTGACCGATAAGGATATCGATCTGAAGGATGTGGTGAACACCAACAAGTGTCTGATTCATGTCGATAAAATCGACGGTAAGATTCTCATCACTTCAGCCATCGACAATCTGCTCAAGGGAGCCGTGGGCACTGCAGTTCACAATATGAATCTGCTGTTCGGACTTCCCGAACGTACAGGTCTCGCACTCAAGGCTTCGGCGTTCTGAATCAGAGACTTTAGAAATTAGATTTTTTAGAAATAGCTGATTGGGGATATTTCAACGGCACCAGAGCCTTATCCCCGACACTCAACATCATAAACAAGACGATGAAACTATTCGATGTCTATCCATTATTCGATATCGAGATTGTGAAAGGACGCGGCTGCCGCACTTTCGACGCCAACGGCACTGAATATCTCGACCTTTATGGTGGCCACGCCGTGATTTCGGTGGGTCATAGTCACCCTCACTACATCGACGCGCTGAAGAAACAAGCCGAAAATTTGGTGTTCTACAGCAACTCGGTGCTCAACAGCCTGCAAGTGCGCCTCGCCGAAAAGCTCGGTAAGGCTTGCGGCTACGACGACTACCAACTCTTCCTTATCAACTCTGGTGCAGAGGCCAACGAGAATGCCATGAAACTGGCTTCGTTCCACACAGGAAAGCCTCGCATCATTGCATTCGGGAAGGCGTTCCACGGCCGCACTTCGCTCGCAGTGGAAGCCACCGACAACCCAAAAATACAAGCGCCCGTCAATGCCACCGACAATGTGACCATCGTGCCTTTCTGCGACCTTGAAGCGGTGAAAGCCGAAATCGCCAAAGGTGATGTGGCTGCCGTGATTATTGAAGGCATTCAGGGCGTGGGCGGCATACAGATTCCAACCGACGAATTTATGCGCCAACTGCGCACCGTCACCAAGGAGGCTGGCGTGGTACTCATCCTCGATGAAATCCAGAGCGGCTACGGGCGTACGGGCAAATTCTACGCTCATCAATGGAGCGGCATCAAGGCCGACATCGTGACCATGGCCAAGGGCATCTGCAACGGCTACCCTATGGGAGCCCTCATCTGCAGCCCCGAATTCAAACCCGTATTCGGCATGCTTGGCACCACTTTCGGTGGCAATCATCTTGTTTGTGCTGGCGCTATCGCAGTGCTCGACATTTTTGAGAAGGAAAATCTTGTGGAAAATGCA
>JAKSMA010000260.1 GCA_024400895.1 Muribaculaceae bacterium
AATTCCGTAATTCATATCTTTTAAAATCTAAAAGTCAAAGAGTCGAATCTCTTATTTCTAACTTCTAACGTCTAATTTCTAACTTCTAAATCAATCTTTAGTAAGGTCGAGCACCACATTGTCCTTGCTGTGGTCGAAGTATTGCTTGCGCAGAGGGTTGCGGTGCGCCTCATCGTAGCGAGCGCGGTTGCGAGCAATATCGATAGCGGCATACACAGCCTGACGCATCGAGTTATCTTGAGCCACACCTTGCCCTGCAATGTCGTAGCCTGTGCCGTGGTCGGGGCTCGTGCGCACGATTGGCAAACCAGCAGTGAAGTTCACGCCGTCGTTCATCGAAAGAGTTTTGAAAGGTGCCAAGCCCTGGTCGTGATACATGGCGAGCACACCATCGAAATGGCGATATTGCTCATTGCCGAAGAAACCGTCGGCAGCATATGGGCCGAAGCAGAGAATCTTTTCGTCGTAAGCCTCTTGGATGGCTGGAGCAATCACTTCATTTTCCTCTTTGCCGAGCAATCCGTTCTCGCCTGAATGTGGGTTGAGTGACAGCACAGCGATGCGTGGGCCCTGAATACCGAAATCGCGCTTCAACGATTGATTGAAAATTTCAAGTTTCTCCTTGATAGCTTCTTTGGTGATGGCCGCTGGCACATCGGTGATTGCCTTGTGAGTGGTGACGAGTGCCACACGAATCTTTTCGCTGAAAAGCACCATCAGCGCCTTCTGACCGTCGCCAACACTTGCTTCAAGATATTCGGTGTGGCCAGGGAAATTGAATTCCGAACTTTGGATATTCTCCTTACTGATAGGAGCTGTGACGATAGCGTCGATTTTGCCACTTTTCAAATCTGCAACTGCGGCTTCCAATGCAAAAAAAGCGGCACGGCCAGCCTGCTTGTCGGCTTTGCCCAATTCCACCTTGATGTCGTCGCCACCATGCACTTCCACCAGGTTGGGAAGATTAACCTTCAATTGCTCTGCCGATTTAGTAATATTCACTTGGTAAGCAGGCATATCAATAGCCTTGCGATGATAGGTCATGATTTTGCTCGACCCGTAGATGACAGGAGTGCAAAGTTCCATCATCGTAGCATTTGCGAAGGTCTTCAAAATCACTTCGTAGCCAATTCCATTGGTGTCCCCTTGGGTAATGCCAATGCGTATTTTTCTTTCGTTTGCCATTAATTTTCTTTATTTCGTTGGTTATGAGAGACATGCCATAGGCACACTCTACGCCATATTAATAATTCTTCAAAGATACAACAATTTCGGCAATCCACCAAGTGCAAATTCCAGACAATGCATAGCATCTGCATCAAAACCAGACATAAAAAAACGTGCGTAATTATAGGGGTTTGTGTATACATACTATTCCAGAAAGTTGATTACTCCCTCCTAATGTTCTTTTTGGAATAATTGGAACCCGAAACACCCGAAACACCTAAAACACCTGAAACACCTGAAACACCCATTATAATTTCGCATTATAAACAAAAACCGCCATTTTTTTGGTCAAAATCAGAAGTGGCAACGGTTTACATGTTTCGGGTGAAACACCACATATGATATCTTGAACATGCCAAAGAACTCTGGTGCGAATATCGCATTTTAGCCATTTGATGGGAACGTCGCCAAGGCATGGTGGAGATAAG
>JAKSMA010000261.1 GCA_024400895.1 Muribaculaceae bacterium
ACATTCAAACTATTGATAATTATGATGAAAGAAAATACTGTCAAGATTTTTGAACAGAGTTTCAAAGATAATTGGAATAATCCATGCTTGACTGATTATAACACAAAAGTAACGGTTTCTTATGCCGACTTTGCACGCGACATTGCCAAAATTCATCTTTTCTTCAAAGAAATCGGTATTGCAGAAGGAGACCATGTGGCCATCATTGGCAAGAACAATCCCACATGGGTCACTTTGTTTTTGGCAACCATCACCTATGGCGCAGTGATTGTGCCAATTCTTCAAGACTTCAACCCTAACGATGCTCAGCACATCGTGAATCATAGCGAAGCCAAACTCCTTTTTGCCAGCAAAAGCAACTGGGAGAGCCTTGATTTCGAAAATATGCGTATGGTTCGTGCTGCGCTCTCTATCGACGACCGTTCGCTCTATGAGCAGAAAGAAGGTGAAGTGGTGGCAGATGTGTTGGCTTCACTTGAAGAAAAGTTTGCTACAGCTTATCCAAATGGATATACTGCCGACGACATTAAATATCCAGAAATTCCAGGTGACCGCCTGATGGACATCAACTACACCTCGGGAACAACAGGATTCAGTAAAGGTGTGATGATTACTGGTAATAATATCTGTGGTAACATCGTGTATGGTATCAAGTCGGGCCTTTGCTTCCGCGGCTCCCGCCACCTTTCGTTTCTCCCATTGGCTCACGCCTATGGTTGTGCGTTCGATATGCTTGCTCCGCTCGCTATCGGTGGTCATGTCACCTTGCTTGGTCGCATTCCATCGCCAAAGGTGATCGTGAAAGCAATGGGAGAGATTAAGCCAAATCTGGTGATTCTGGTGCCCCTCGTGCTTGAAAAGATGTATTCTAAGATGATTGTGCCAATGATCAGCAAAGGTATGCTTCGTTGGGCGCTTGCTGTGCCATATCTCAATGAGAAAATCTACGACCAGATTCGCAAGAAGCTTGTTGAGGCTTTCGGCGGCTGCTTCGAAGAAATCATCGTGGGTGGCGCACCGTTCAATGCTGAGGTGGAGGACTTCCTCTACAAGATTCGCTTCCCATTCACTGTGGGCTACGGCATGACTGAATGTGCTCCACTGGTGAGCCACACTCCATGGCGCGAATTTGTGCCTCACAGTGCGGGCCGTATCTTGCCAGGAATTATGGAATGTAAAATCGACAGCGAAGATCCTGAGAACATACCTGGTGAAATTTGCGTGCGTGGCGAAAATGTGATGCAAGGCTACTTCCACAACAATGAAGCCACCGACAAGGTGCTCCACGAAGACGGGTGGCTGCACACCGGTGACATGGGTACGCTCAGCGCCGATGGCACAGTGTTTATCCGTGGTCGCTTGAAAACGATGCTCCTGGGCGCTAATGGGCAGAATATTTACCCAGAAGAAATTGAGGCGAAGTTGAACAATATGATTTTCGTGAACGAGAGTCTTGTTGTTGAGCGTGAAGGTAAACTCGTGGGGCTTGTATATCCTGACTACGACACGATGGACGCTATGGGCGTGACTCGCGACCAACTTCCTGAGAAAATGGAAGAAA
>JAKSMA010000027.1 GCA_024400895.1 Muribaculaceae bacterium
ATTATTTTCCCTGCGCTTGCGAGTATGCGGCTTTTCAAGTCGTTCAACTCGGTCACTGTTTGTTCGGCAGTTTTTTCGGTGTTCTGTGCTTCATCCGGTATAATTATTTCGATAATCGCCGGAACGCCGGTCGGTTCAACGATCGTGGCAGCCGACATCGCGGCGTTTATTATGTGTATCATTATCAGCAAACTGAAAGGAACTGTCAGTAAATGAGAAAAACGATTTTCACTGTTTTGGTTGTGCCATCGGTGTAAGTAGTAACCACGATGTTCACGCCAGCGAAAGGATAGTTAGCCGACATACCCAGAGCATTCACATACTTAACTGAGCTGATAGCCTGGCCGACAACGTCCTCAACACCAGTAACAATATGACTTGCTGCACTACCGTTGCCACTTGCTTTTGATTCCACCTTTGTGCCATCAGCATAGACTGCTGTAACACGGAATTGCCAATTCAAGGGATCCATAAGGTCAGCAGGTGCGCCTTCAACATTAGGGAAATAGAAGCTTGCTACGCAAGGGTTGCCCACATAATCCCTTAAAACGTATCTACCCTTATGGTCAAAGTCAAAGTCACCAGGAACAATAGCGCCATCGGTCACATTGAAGTTAGTGTTTGCACCGCCATTGGTTCCCAAGAGCCAAGAGAAAGAGTCTGCAACATATTTTTGATTAGCGATGTCGATATCGTCCTTGCCACCTTGAACGTCGGGGAGGCTGTGCCATGTGCCTTCTTCCATTCCGGGTGCCCAGTATTCAATCACATAGTAAGAAACTGGATTATCTTCAACATCTGCAGGTTTGTTAAAGTCGATATCGAAACGCACACCATAGTTGTCGTTCTTTTCTGCATATACAGTAACATCTGGTGCCTTTGGTTCATAATCGTGGATATCCACATCCTGCTTAGTGTCGCTGTTAACAACAACACCTGTGTGGGTGTTCTCATACTGAACTGTTACTTCGGCAGTATAGTTCTCATTGCGGTTGAAACCACCATTGAGGCCATTACCTACCAAGCACTCAGCTTTGCTGTGGTCAACTGTATAATACAAGTTGCCGTCTTTATCCTTCTTCCAGTTAGGGTCGTTGTCGGTTGCGCCCTCCTTATAAGGCTTCACATTCTCCTGGTAAACGATATTACCATCCTTGTCGCGAAGGGTGTAGAGATAATTTTCAATCTCATAGTCGTTCAGACCGCTGGTGCTGCCCACTTCCACTGCAGGGAAGGTAGAGGTGCCAACGAACTTCTCGATTTCCTTACCATCGTCGGTGAGCTTGGTTTCAATGTTCAGTTCAGGCTGAGAAGCGGGGAACTCATCTGCCACATAGAGCGCATACTTGGCAATGCGTGTGCAGGGAACATATTGATAGATATATACACATGGCTTATTTTCACCATCCACGTTGATTGTGCCATTCTCGGCAAACAGCCAGTTACCAGAAGAGAAGGTTAGACCAGCCTCAGAAGCTTCAGCCTGATTCACTGTCATCACAGGTACAAGATTATCAAGGGCTACCTGATCCACATCGATTGCATTGAAGTTATCGCCCACGCGGTTAGCCATAGCGATTTCAAACGAACCATGTGCACGTGAAGTGTTACCCATACCAGTAATCAGCAGAAGCTGATCGTTAAACTTGATAGTTGTTCCGCCAGTGTTGTTGCTCAGCAAAAAAGCGAGCTCATCACCATTCTCGACGCCATGAAGGAGGCGAACTTGAATTCTGTGTATTTCCACGCTCGCAACATGTGCGACGCCTACTATCCATCACAGTATGCACCCTGGTCCAACTATCTCACCGGACAACGTGGATTGAACCCCGGATGGGACCCGTTGGCTTTCCTTGTGGAAGAATGCCACAAGCGCGGTATGCAGGCGCTGGCATGGCTGAATCCATATCGCTATAGTGGAAACACTTCCGCCACTTCCGTGCAGCACACGTCGTGGAACACGTCGTTCGACCAGACCATGAAGCAGCACATCATCAATAGCGGCACTTACCCATATTACTACACGCTGAAGCCTTCCGACCCATGGACGCTGCAGCACATCAAAAATGTGGTAACAGAGCTGGCCACCAACTACGACATCGACGGCATCATTTTCGACGACTATTTCTATCCCAACAATATGGCTGAAAATAGCACTGCCGGCGACTGGAGCGACTACCAGAACCAAGGTGGAGGAATGTCGATAGGCGACTGGCGCCGTAGCGTGGTCAACAATATGGTCAAAGAGGTGAACAACACGCTGAAAAGCATTAACCCAAGCCTCATTTTTGCCATTTCTCCTGCTGGCATCGCAGGGTCGGCTGCCACATCGGGCAACAAATACACCAGCGATGGCGTCACTGCAAACCCTTGCAACAACGACTGGCAATACAACGGCATTTATAGCGACCCGCTGGCTTGGCTCAAGGCGCAAAGCATCGACTATATTTCACCACAACTCTATTGGGCGACGACACACTCTACCAACGCCTTTGGCACACAGACCGACTGGTGGAGTAAGGTTGCAAACATTTACGGCCGCCACAACTATCCCAGCCATTACGTAGCCAGCGGTGAATCCACATCTTCATCAAGCAATATCATCAGGCTCGACGACCAGAATACATACTCTGAACTGAAGGCGGAGGTTGACCTCACTCGCCAATACACACGCAACGCAGCTCCGGGCAGCGTGTTGTTCTCTATCAAATGGCTGGCTACGAAACCAGCACTCAGAAACTATATTAAGGAGAACATTTTCACTCGCCCAGCACTCCATCCTGCCATGAGTTGGCTGCCAAAGGGCAACTACTCAGCACCAGCAAACTTGGCGCTCAACAACTATGTGCTCTCGTGGGACAAAGTGACCAACGACCGTGGCGCGCACTACGCCGTATATGCCATACCAACCACCCTCACGCTCAACAAAGCAAAGGGTGCCGATGGCATCAAGGGCGACTATCTCATCGCCACACCTTATACCAATAGTTTAGATATCGCCAGCCGATACCGCAATGGCTACTGGTTTGCCGTAACAGCAGTGGATGCTGCAGGCAATGAATATGCGCCCACTGTGATTAACGAGCCCGACCCAGGCACCCTCCCAGATGTAAAACCTTCAATCACTAAAATTGAAGGCCTTGACTACTGGAAGGAAGTGTGGAAAAACACCTCAACCTACAACTCTGCCCGCAATCTCTGCTATGGCGACGACTATGTGTTTGTTGCCACCACCGATGGTCACATCTATGTGCTTGACGCAAAAACCGGCGTCCGCGTGAAGGAACTCAGCACCACTGGCATCAGTGGCGGCACCTACAGCATCTGCGGTGTGCAGTATGTAAACGGCAAAATCTACGCCTGCAACCTCACCACTTCTCCAAGCTCCAACCCTATTAAGGTCTACTGCTGGGATGGCATCAACGCAGCACCTCGCAATGTGCTCACCGCCACCTCTGGCGACCTGCCTCGCGCTGGCGACCACTTCGGCATCAGCGGCGATCCTCAATCGAGCGGATATTTCTATTTCGTGAACGCCAACAAGGCGGTGCGCTATAAAATGAGCGGTGGTGCCTACACTGGTACAAGCCAAACAACCACCTTGCCTATCACCTTGGGCACTACACCTCACATCGACCCTGTAGACGACAATTCGTTCTGGGTCACTTCCACAACCAACAACCCTATCCGATATAATTGGATTACAAGTGGCACTGCCACACAAGCTGAAACCACAGGTTCAATCCTTGGCAACACCAACGGCGTGGCATTCGCACCCTTCCAGATGTCGGATGGCAAGGAATACGGCTTCGTGGTCGACTATTTGGGTTCGGGCAGCGTAAGTGGCTGTGCAAACCTTATCCGCAAGCAAAATGGCAGTTGGAACACAGGCGCTAACGTACACCTTCCACAAAGCGGACTCGGAACCACCAGCAATCCTAACTATGGCGCAAGCGTGGCTGTCAATCTCACCAACTTCGGTGGTGCCACCACACAAGTCGACATGTGGGTGCTCGTCACAAACCAAGGTATCGCGCACTACAAATCAGTAGCGTCGGATGAAATCGTCCACGACAATGCCGACCGCTTCTATCGCGTGCCTTGCACAGGTAGCCAAATGGGCAAAAAGCTTATGCAGCTCGACATGCCTCAGTCAAGTGGCACCTATGCCATCAAGAGTTATGTCAACCCCAGCTACCGCCTCGATGTAAACGGTGCATCAAGTAACAACCTCACCAATGTACAAGTGTGGAAGAACTCTACACAAACGTTTGAAATCATCCATGTGAGCGACGACTACTATCGTATCAAGCCCAGCTACTGCAACAAGTGTCTCGACATCAACACGTCCACTACAGTAGGTAATTTTTCAAACATCCAAATCTACGACTACTCAACCGGCGACGCACTGAAAGACCAACTTTTCAAGTTCGTCAAAAACAACGATGGTTCTTACACTATTTTGAGCAAATATAGCGACAACCTCGCAATCGATATCAACGGCGGTATCAGCGCGAGCACCACCACCGATGGCATCAATGTGCAGCTCTACGAGAACAATGGAACCAGCGCACAGAAGTGGATTCTTGAGCCAGTTTCCAGCTCTTATGTAATTCCTATACGCACCGTGCCCGACCCATATTTCGTGAAATACCTCTACGAAAACGGATTGGCTAAGGTGTACAACGAGAATATACACGAAATCACTGGCGATGCCACCATTGCTGCCAACTTCGACACAGACGTGAAAGTTGGCTCCAACGAGCATATCGTGGTGCTGTCTGACGAGATTGTCGAACTCAACAACATGGGCCACTACGGCAAACTGTGGACTGTGGACACCGACTCTTACCCCAAGCACTTCGAAGGCATCACCAATTTCAAGGGTATGGAGTATTTCGTCAATCTCAAGCGACTTGAGCTCAACCGCAATATCTATGGCGATGATTTCGACAACTATGGCAGCCAATACACCATCATTCGCGACGGAGAACTCGACCTCACCTACAATACGAAACTCGAGTGGCTCGACCTCGACTATGCTAAGCTCACAGAAATCAGCAGCAGCAAGAACGCGAGCCTCAAGAAACTCACCAACCTGAAGTATCTGAATTTGAGCAACAACGAATTCATTAACTTCGACATGCGCCCTTACACAAAATTGGAGCGTCTGGAAATGACACACAACTTCAATATGATGCGCATCGATGCTAACCGCAACGAGAACCTCTTCGAGTTGGCAATCTTCGACTCAATGTATGGTTGGGACAGCAACTATAGCCTGCAGAAACTCGTGAACAACTTCCCCAACCTCGCATTCCTCCATGCGTTTGCAACATTCACATCTGATCTCGACCTCAGCCAGCACAGCAAGCTACAGTCGATTTGGCTACACAACTCCATCTACGGCGCGCGTCAACGCCCAAAGGGCAACTGGCTCCACAAGCTCGACCTCAGCGGATGCACCGAGTTGCGCGATATCCACGTGCAGAACATGCACCTTCCTGCGCTCAACGTTCCATCATCACACATCGGCGAACCACTGAGCGATGAATACAAGGATTTGCAATTCTCTCGCGAAGTGACCAACACTGCTACTGCCCGAGGTGGAAAATTGAACCCTTATGTTCAGGTCGAAAACAACTACCGACACATTCAAGCCGACCTCACCAAGTGGCAAGACCCAACCACTAAAAAGACATACTTTGTATATTACTTACGCACACAATGGACTGGTGAAGGCGCCAACGAGCCTGTAATGGCCGACAAAAAGGGTTACTACGATGTGTTGAAGTACACAAAATACACCGACGACAAAAGCCAAAACGACAAAACCAATTGGGCCACTTCGAGAGTTTACCTCAACAGCACTATGGCTGATGACCTCTTCGACGGCACTAAGGTGATGTATGCTGGCACTGCAAACTCCTTCAACACCATCGATGCGCAAGGCGTACTCACACACAACGCAAGAATGGATGAAGGTTGCACAGCACTCTGCACCGTTACCGACGGATATTTCGATTTCCCCGAAATGCTCCCTGCTGATGTTAGAGGTGTGTTCAATGGCAATGTGAAAGGCAGCATCATCATTCTCAAGGCCGGTATAGGCGAGCCATATTGGTATGATGCTCCAAGTTCAATCCGCTATGCCTACAACATCATCTCCAACAACACAAGATCTGGAGAGTTTGTGCCCGATGTTTACTTCTACCTCGACATCGACTACCCATCAATCGTGACCGGTGTAAGCGACATCGACACCACAAAAGAAGTCAGCAGCATAGAATATTACAACCCTGCCGGCATCATGAGCATCGTTCCATTCAGTGGTGTCAACATCGTGGTAATCAAATACACCGATGGCACAACGCAAACAAAAAAAATAATTAAATAGCGAAATGGGACTATAATCCCTATAATTTGGATAAATAAAACAAATCATCGGAAATCGCCCAGCAGTGATGCTCGGCGATTTTCTTTTTTCCCCACCCCAAAAAGAGGACTTATAGAAAGCACCTGATGCTATGTCCAGCACGAGCGACCCTCTCGGAGGCTCTGGTATGAGGCGTGTGCTTATCACCAAGCGGCGCTTCGTATCGCTTCGCGCTAATCGCTTGCATGGTGTTTGGCACAATCCGCCGTCTCCGACGACTTCTGATTATGCCAACTTAGATGCGGTTGCCATGGAACTTTCTGGGTTTATGTGGGGCGTTTGGGCTTTTTTTTGTATATTTGCAGTTTTAAAGCATGTATTGAACTACAAATATTAACTACATACATTAAAAAACATTCAAATTAATGAAAGACGATTCGACTAAAGTGATGAATGCCGCAGAGCAAGAAAGCATGAGCTTGCCCGAAAACGCATTCACCGAACTCAAGCCAGGGGAAGAATACATTCCCCCCATGCGTCCCGACCAGTCTTATCCAGAAGCCACTGGTTATTCAGTGTCGATGGGTTTGATTATGGCTGTGATTTTCAGTGCTGCCGCTGCTTATCTCGGTCTGAAAGTGGGCCAGGTGTTTGAAGCCGCCATACCTATCGCCATTATCGCAGCAGGTATCGCAGGCGTGACCAAGCGCAAAAACTCGCTCGGCGAGAATGTGCTTATCCAATCTATTGGCGCAGCATCTGGTATCGTGGTGGCTGGTGCCATCTTCACCTTGCCAGCACTCTACATCTTGCAAGCCAAGTATCCAGAAATCACCGTCAACTTCCTTGAAGTGTTCCTCAGTTCACTCCTTGGTGGTTTGCTCGGCATTTTGTTCTTCATTCCATTCCGCAAGTATTTCGTAAAGGAAATGCACGGCAAGTTCCCATTCCCAGAAGCCACAGCCACCACTCAGGTGCTTATCAGTGGCCAAAAGGGTGGCAGCCAAGCAAAACCTTTGCTCATTGCCGGTTTGGTGGGTGGTCTGTACGACTTCTTCCTCAGCACTTTCGGTTGGTGGAAAGAAGTGCTCACCACACAAGCAATTCCTGCTCTCCAAACATTCACTCAAAACACTAAGATGATGTTCAGCATCAACACTGGTTCAGCGGTGCTCGGTCTTGGCTACATCGTGGGTCTGCGCTATGCATTCATCATCTTTGCCGGTAGTGCCTTCATCTGGTGGTGCATCGTTCCATTGCTCGGCTCCTTGGTTCCATCAATGGCCGACATGGCTCCTGACGCCATCTTTAAGGGCTACGCACGCCCAATCGGTATCGGCGGTATCGCTATGAGTGGTGTGATTGGCATCATCAAGTCGTGGGGCGTAATCAAGAGCGCCGTTGGCTTGGCAGGCAAGTCGTTCAGCAACAAGGGCGCCCAAGAAAAGCCTATCCGCACACAAAAGGATATCTCAATGAAGATTCTCGTGTTCGCCCTCGCAGCAGCACTTGCAGTGACCTTCGTATTCTTCTGGCTCGGTGTAATCGGCAACCTGCTTCAAGCCATCGTGGCATTCTTCGTGGTTGTGGTTATCGCATTCCTGTTCACCACCGTAGCAGCCAACGCTATCGCCATTGTGGGTAGCAACCCTGTATCGGGTATGACTTTGATGACCCTTATCGTGGCAAGTACCATTTTCGTGGCAGTAGGCCTCAGCGGCACCAAAGGCATCATCGCTTCTATGGTGATTGGCGGTGTGGTATGTACTGCACTTTCAATGGCAGGCGGTATGGTTACCGATATGAAGATTGGTTACTGGCTTGGCTCAACCCCTGCTAAGCAACAAACTTGGAAAGCAGTGGGCACACTGGTATCAGCAGCCACAGTGGGCGGTGTAATCCTCCTTCTCAACAAGGCTTACGGTTTCACAGATCCTGATGTAATGGCGGCTCCTCAAGCCAACGCCATGGCAGCCGTTATCGACCCTCTGATGATGGGTGGCGAAACCCCATGGATTCTCTATTCTGTGGGCGCTATATTTGCTTGCTTGCTCAACTGGCTCGGCGTTCCTGCTTTGGCATTCTCGCTCGGTATGTTCATTCCATTCCACCTCAACTCTCCACTTCTCGTGGGTGGTGCTATCAGCTGGTTTGTAGGCTCACGCAGCAAGGATGAAAAGCTCAACAAGGCACGCCAAGAAAAAGGCACCTTGCTCGCCAGCGGTTTCATTGCCGGTGGTGCTTTGATGGGTGTGGTTAGCGCTGGTATGACTCTCGCAGGATTCTCTTACGAATGCACTCTGAGCGAAGGTATGACCAATGGTCTCGCAGTGGTTATCTACCTTGCCCTCATCGCATATCTCACCATCGCTTGCCTCAAGGCAAAGAAGGAAGATTGATTTTAGCGACATTTCAACCCTCACATAACGTGCTCGGTGCAAATTTGCATCGGGCACTTTTTCTATCTTTGCCCAAAATTCATTAATTTTGCATCACATAATCAACTTATGCGACTTCTGATTCTCTCCATATCCATCCTTTTGATTGCGCTTGGCAGTTGCCACAGTGCAAAAAAGGCCACAACCGAAAGCGAAGGAGTGAGTGTAGAGAAGCTGGAGTTCAACAACTCCGAAGCAGCAGAGAAAGACGCTGCCTCCAAGAAAAAAGCAAAACAAAAAAACAAGCGCAAACGCACAGCGCGCCCACAAAACAAAAAGAAAAATCAAGGGGGATCGTCTGCTGACGATGGAAAGAGTTCCGACGGTACAGTAAAAGTCAATATCGAAGAACTGCAGAAGAAAGCTGAAAACGGCGACACCATCGCCCAAACCCAACTCGGCATCGAATACATGAAGGGTGAAGCGGTAAAGAAGGATATGGAAAAGGCCATTGAATGGTGGACCAAGGCTGCAGAGCAGGGATATACTGAAGCGCAGTACAAACTCGGCGTGTGTCACCAGTTTGGATATGGAGTGAGGCGCAGCAACGAGCGTGCCCGCCACTGGTACGAGCAAGCCGCCAAACAGCATTACGCGCCCGCCGAATCAGCCCTAAAAACCCTCGAAGAAGAATAATCTTTACAATATATGAAAAATTTAGTATTCGCATTTATTGCCCTATTTATAGGAATCGCGTTTGCATCATGCAACAAATCAAACTCCAATCCCCGATTAGACGCATTCAAAGACAGCATCCGCAGGGCCGACAGCCTAAAGCAAATTCAGCGGGACGCAGAAAAAGCAGCAGAAAAAATCCATCAAGACAGTATTGATTACTTGAGTTTCACCAGCCAAGACCTCAAAACATTCTTCCTCAAAGGACACGTGAAAAGCGTGACTGAAACCACTGCATACGGAGAGAAAACAACCCTACTCTTCGACATCAATGGCAACCTCACCAACAAAGGTGGCTTCGACGAAGTGAAAAGAAATTCAAAAGGCCAAATCACCGACCTAATCAACAAGGACACTTGGGATGGAGGCGACGAGGGCGCCACTTACACCTACAACGGGAACGGATATCCAAAATCATACTCTTATTGGGTTTCCGACACTTATATGGAGCAATACACGAAATACAATAGCAGCAATTGGCCAATAGCCGCTAAGCAGGTTTACGACTTCCCTGAAGGTGAGGAGCCAAGAGGCACTATCACATATTCTAACACCGACCACATGGGCAACTGGACAAAAAAGAAAGTGGCGTATAAAAGTTTTGAAGATTCTTATCCTTCAGATGCTCAGGTCACCACTCGCAATATCCCCTACTACACCTTTGAAGAAGTATACAAAATAGTGGCAGAATAAGTGCCACCACACCTATCGAAGAAATAGCAAGCCCGGAAGAATCTACGTCGACTCTTCCGGGCTTGATTTCATATATCTTAAATCACTATTGTCCCAATGGATAGGTGGGCTGGAGATTGACTGCAGTTTGCGCTTTTTTGATGAATTCTATTGCTTTCTGCTTGTCGATAGCCTTCACGGTGCGTCCGTTGCTCGTCACATCTTCGGCGGCAAACAGCGAATTCCAAATGGCCTCAGAAGTGGCCTCGATGGTGGCCATAAACAATCCGCTCATATCATCGTTGTGCAACAGCGTTGGGGTGTAGTTCTTGGTGGATTCATCAATGAGATTCTGTTCTGCCACCGACACGGCTATCGCATAGTCGCCACTACCGCTCGATGCAACGCCACCCGTCTGTGCCATGCCCATGATTGCACGTTTGGCCATACGCTCGAGGTTGCGGGCATCGACAGGAGCATCTGTCACCACCACAATCATGCACGAGCCATCCACATCTTGCAGAATCTTGTCGCGATAGGCGTACTTACCAAGCAACTGCCCCACTGGCACACCGGCAATCTGGAGAACACCGCCAAAGTTGGCCTGCACAAGCACGCCCACTGTGTAGCCGCCCATTGAAGCAGGCAACACGCGCGAAGCTGTACCAATGCCAGCCTTGTAGCCAAATGCCACTGCGCCATTACCAGCGCCCACGCAGCCTTCTTCCACAGCACCGTCTTTTGCGCTTTCAATAGCGGCAATCACATGCTCTTTAGTGACGAAACGCGAGCGAATATCATTCAGTCCGCCATCATTAGTTTCTCCCACCAGGGCATTCACCGAGCGAACATTCGAGTTATGCTTCATCGTGTATTCCACCGCACCCGCAATGCCTTCTGCCACATTGAGCGTGTTGGTGAGAATTATCGGTGTTTCGATATTTCCGAGTTCCTGCACTTGTGTAGAGCCAGCCAATTTACCAAATCCGTTGCCCACATACACCGCTGCGGGGCATTTCTTCTTGAACAGATTTCCCTGATGCGGCACGATGGCAGTGACGCCCGTCTGCATTACATCGCTGGTAAGGGTCACTTGCCCCACTGTCACGCCTTTCACATCTGTGATGGCATTGTTGGCTCCGGTCTTCATCACGCCCACCACCACGCCATAGTCGCGAAGGCGTTTCTGTGCCGTCACTTGTCCACAGCATAGTGCAAAAGTAATCGCAATAATCAATAACTGCTTTTTCATATTCTCAATAGCCTAAATCTTCGTTCACTAAAATCACGATATGACGTCCTGCGGGATAAGAATTTCTCTGGAAGTGAATGTAATTACAGATGCAGTGCTCTGCATTACAATTGTGGCACACGCCATCGATGGTGCATGGTGTGTCAAGATTCAGTCGTGCGGTATTAATCGGTGCCGCTGTGGCGCGAGCACGGCTAAGTGCAGCCTCCACATTCTGGACAATCTTGTTCATTCCCACCACCAGAATCACGCGCTTGGGGCCCCAAGTGATGGCAGCCACGCGATTGCCGTTGCCATCGATGTTGACCAGCACACCATCTTCGCTCATGGCATTCACGCTCGCCAAATAATAGTCCACATCAAATGCAGCCAGATATGCGGCACGCTTGTCTTCCTGAGTGGTCACCTTGTCGCGGTCCACAATTTTCAAGTTGGAAGCATACAATGCCTCGGTGAGTCCCATATCTCGAATCGTCATTGAGCCACCCCAACTCACGCTGCTTCCATCGGGAATGAGTTGCTTCACTTTCTCTATCGCATCGGCCGACGACGCACAGTAAAATGCCTCAAAATGACGGCGTTTCAAGTTCTTAATCACCTTCTCGGCTAATTTCGCATTGCGAATATCTTTGGGAGTTTCCATATCGTTTGTTATTTCTATATTACAAAAATAGTGAATTCTAACGTGATATTAAATAAATTCTTTATACGATTTACATAGTTACGCCAATTTTATGCTAATTTTGTAACGAAATAAAGAAACGAACAATGAACGACGCGCACTTATATCTTTTGATTTTATGCATTGGAGCGAGCTTCGTGCAGCGCGTCACGGGGTTCGGGTTTGGCATCTTCATCATGACCTGGCTCACGGCACTGATGCCCAGCTATGGCGAAGCCACTGCACTATCCGGAATATTAGCCCTCTGCACTTCACTACTGGTGGCCATAAGAATGTGGCGCCATATTCAGTGGAATCACCTTTGGCTCATCCTCATCGCCTTCATGGCATTTTCTGGCGTGTGCATTTTTGCGCTTTCGCAAATCCACGACAGTGTTCTGAATGTGATTTTAGGATGCGTGCTCATTTTTGCAAGTTTTTATTTCTTGTTTATCAGTGGGCATATTCACTTGAAGCCCACACGCACCACACAAGTGGTGGCTGGGTCGCTTAGTGGCATGATGGGTGGTTTCTTCGCTATGCAAGGACCTCCAGCGGTGCTCTATTTTCTGGCTTCGGAAAACAACAAAAACCAATATATGGCCACTGTGCAAACCTATTTTCTGGTGGGCAACATCGGCATGGCTATAGTGCGTGCTTGCAATGGATTTGTCACGCCTGCCGTAGGCTATGGTTTTTTGTATGGCATCGGTGGCGTGATTATAGGAAATGTGATTGGGGCATTGGTATTTAAGCGAATATCTATCAACTTGCTTCGCACATTAGTGTACATCTATCTCGCCATCAGTGGCGTAATGATTTTATGCAGATAAATATGGCAAAAGTCGACAACCATACTTTCTTGACTAAGGGTGCTGTGGGTAAAGTGATTTCACGCATGGCGCTTCCTACGATTGCGGGCATGCTCGTGACCAGCATCTACAACCTGATCGACTCCTATTTCGTGGGACAAATCAACACGCAAGCCACTGCGGCTGTCGGTGTTGCCTTTCCCGCTATGGCCATTGTGCAGGCTGTGGGATTTTTCTTCGGGCAAGGCTCTGGCACCTACATCTCTCGCCAACTCGGGGCAAAACGACGCGAAGATGCCGAAAAAATGGCGAGCACCACTTTCTATATGTCGATTGTTTCCGGTGTGATTTTGGCTGTTGTTGCTTTAATATTTTTGGAGCCACTGTCGCTGGCTTTTGGCTCTACGCCCACCATTCTCCCCTACACTAAACCCTATATGGGCATTATGCTGATTGCAGCACCTTTCGTGACTGCAACCATGACGCTCAACAACCAAATGCGATTTCAGGGCAACGCCTTTTCCGCTATGGTAGGTATGATGACAGGCGCAGTGCTCAATGTGGCGCTGGTGCCTTTGTTCACATTCACCTTTGGGCTGGGAATTGCCGGCACGGCTATTGGTACAGTGCTCAGTGAAATATTCGGTTTTATCGTGCTATATGTGATGGCTGTGAGAGGCGACAGCTTACGACTGAAATTAAAATTCATCACCATCACTCGCCACTATATGCTGGAAATGGTGAAAGGTGGCACACCATCGCTCTCGCGCCAAGGCCTCGCAAGCATCTCCACCATGCTGCTCAATTTGGCAGCAGCCTCGTTTGGCGACGCCGCCATTGCTGGCATGAGCATTGTGGGGCGTGTTTCTTTTGTCGTTTTCTCCGTAGTCATCGGCATTGGGCAAGGATTTCAGCCTTTCTGCGGATTCAATTTCGGGGCGAAACTCTACAAGCGTGTTCGCCAAGGATATTTCTATGCCATCAAACTCAGTTTGATATTCCTCTCGATATGCTGCGTGGCAGGATTCTACTTCGCAGAAGAAATCATCGACTTGATGCGACACGACCCTGCTGTGGTGGAGGTAGGGGCCATAGCACTGCGTTGGCAAATCGCCACATGGCCTCTTATTGCGTTCATCATCATGAGCAATATGGCACTTCAGACGTGCGGATGGGCAATCTCTGCCAACATTGTTGCCGCATTGCGCAACGGCCTTTGCTTCATTCCACTTATCATCGTCCTCCCTATGTTCATGGGCATACTTGGCGTGGAAACATGCCAAACCATAGCCGATGTGATTTCAGCTATCATCACTCTCCCCCTCATGCTCCGCTACTTCCGCGACCTCAACAAATTAGAGAGATAACAAAAATCAAAATCTAACCTCTAACTTCTAACCTCTAATCTCTAACTTCTAACTTCTAACCTCTAATTTCTATCTTCTATCAGCACCTCCAGCATCGGCTTCACAAGCGCTTGCGGCGATACAAGTATCGACTCGCCCCTATCCTGGCGCAAACGATGGATTTCACATCCTGCTTCTGCCGCAATCAGATTGGCAGCACACACATCCCAAATGTGAAGATTCAATTCCCAGAATGCATCAAGAATGCCAGCCGCTGTGTAGCAGATATCGAGCGATGCAGAGCCAAGTCGGCGGAATCCACGCACCTTTGGTATCATGCGCACAGTTTCGGCAATATTGTTGTCGGGATTCTCTGCTTTGTCGTAAGGAAAGCCTGTGCACACCACCGCCTGTGAAATCGATGTGCAGGCAGAGCATTTGATTGGCTCTCCGTTGAGCATCGCGCCCTCACCTTTGATAGCGGTAAACAATTCATCCAGTCTTGGCGCATACACCACGCCTACCACCGTTTCGCCTTTATAGCGAATGCCTATGGAAATGGTGAAAAAAGGCAACCCCGACTTAAAGTTTGTCGTGCCATCCACAGGGTCGACCACCCATTGCCAATCGCTCTGCACCTCATCGGCTCCCGATTCCTCACTCAGGATTGAATGTGCGGGATACAAATCGTGCACGCGTGCAGCAACAAATGCTTCACAAGCTTTATCGGCAACCGTGACGATATCAAACTCATTGCTCTTCGCCTCCACGCCAAGACTGGCTGAGCGGAAGTGCGACAACTGAATTTTTCCGGCTTCTCGTGCTATGCTGATGGCATCGAGAAGAATGTGTGTAGTGTCGGTCATAATTTTTCTGGATTAAACAAAACTCCCCACTGAGGTTTCGCTCATCTTATCGTGGATGTCCACAACGCGAAATGGGCGAAACCTGAGCAAGGAGCAGTTGTATCAATAATAGCAATCACACTAATGCGACTGCAAACAGATTTTGATTAGCAGCTGTTTCTATTTTGTCAGCTGCTTAATCTTCTACAGGAATGTTACGTGAATTCTGCTTCTGAACATTTAACAACTCAGC
>JAKSMA010000028.1 GCA_024400895.1 Muribaculaceae bacterium
CAGTCCACTTTTTCACTGTTGAAATCCGTTTTTTCTTGTTCGCCAAACAAAATGGTCATGGCTGCGCTGGCGGCTTCGTTGGTAATCACGAGAATGCGGTCGCCAGCCTGAAGCATGGTGTCGCTCGAAGGGATAATCACCTTCCCATCGTGCCACAAGCGTGAAATCACAAACTGCTCGTGTGTAATTTCTGCCAATTCACCTATACGCTTGCCAAACACACCGGGATTGTTCACATGATATGCTGCCACATAGGTGCTATCATCAGGTTGGTCGGGGGCTATGGCGATATGGCCGTGATGACCGAAAATTTTCTGCATCAGCAAAAGCGCCAATATCACACCCACCACACCCAGTGGATAAGTGACCGCTGTGGCCAATGCTGCACCGCTGGTGGACTGACCGAGCTGGTCAAGCGTCTGTTGGGCAGCACCAAGGGCTGGCGTATTGGTAGTGGCGCCACACATCACACCCACAGCATCGGGCAATGGGATTCCGAAAAGTGAAGGCATCAGCACAGTGAAAACGGTGCCTAACGCCACCACAAGCAAGGCAAGCATCGACAACGACATGCCACCCTTACGAAGCGAGCTAAAAAAGCCAGGGCCCACCTGCACACCGAGGGCATACACGAAAAGCGCCAAACCGAAATCCTGGGCAAATCCCAAGGCGTTTTCATCAATCGACAAACCGAAGTGCCCAAGAAGGATGCCCACGAAGAACACAAAGGTGACTCCTAATGTGACTCCACGAAACCGAAACTTTCCCAGAATCAAGCCAGAGGCACATATCAATGCCAGCAGTATTACCGCTTGCAGCGAGGTGTGCTCAGTGAATATGTTGAAAAACTGTTCCAAATACTATTTATCTTAAAAAATCCACGCAAAATTACTGCTTTTTAGGCAGACTGGCAAACACTGGCTAATATCCAACAATATGACTTATGGGTTATTGTTTTGTGGGGAGGGTGGAGAGCCAGGATTGGAGTTCGGCTGCGTATTTTGAGGCGAGGGAGCGGGAAAGCGAGAGCAATTCCACGCCCGGATATTTGGGAAACTCTTCGCCATGCTTGTCGGCAAACGCAAGTTCAAACTGGTGGGTGGCTTCTGTGCGCTCCTTGTCGCGGAATTCTGTGCCTGTGCGCACTGAGCGGAAGGCTTCCTCAATGTAAATTTCCCATCGCTTTGCCTGGTAGTTGGCGATGATGCCACTATAGTTGCGGATGGCATAGTCGTTGAGGTCACCACCCCAAGTGGTGATGAGTCGGCGGGCATTCATCTCGTAATAATCCTTCACTTCTGGTGCTTCGCCCAAATCGCGTGCTTGCTCAATCCATTTGTCTACGGTGCAGAACGGATGTTGGGCATTGAGCATATCGAGGTCGGCGAGCAGCGAACGCATGAAATACGCCTTTTCGTGCATCTTCACGGTGTCGCGCGCCACATAGGCTGAATCGAATTCATTCTTTTCGTAGCCAAAGAGGTTGCCGAGCAATTCACGGCCTGTCCATACAAGGTCGACCTTCGCGGCATCAACAGTGACCGACTTCTGCTTCAGCAACAGTTGCCAGGCCTCGTTGAGTGCCTTCATGTCGGCAAATGCACGGCTTCGTTTCGCCAATTTCTTGAAATACGGGAATCCATTGGCAGCAGTGCCGCGGAAGGTGGTAGATGGCGACGTGAGCACACGGTTGTAGAGCACATCCCATGCTTTGCGCACATTCTCATCGGGTTGGTCGGCATGGCAGTCAGCCACCATGTTCACCACATCGGCATCCGATGTGCCATAGCTCCAAGCCTTATCGAGAATAAATTCAAACGGGAATTGCTGCACATCAAATCCCTCAAGCGTTGAGCCAATGCCCTTCAGGTTGTTGCCTCCTTCCTTCAGTGCTGTTTCGAGCAATTCGCCCGACTGCTTCACATTGCCTTGCATCACAGAATTGCCGCCAAAGTTGCCAAGATAACACCAGATGTAAGGTTGCCCGTAGAATTTATCGCGAAGGCGCCACACCTCCATGCGCTCGCAGAAGTAGTCGAGCAAGGTCATCTTGCCCTGTGGCAGTGCAGTGAGCATCGACTTGGTCACATCGGCTGTCCATTTATTGCGCTGGTAATAGAGAAACCAGCCCATCTGAAGCCATTCCGCCTTCTTGTCGACAGCCTTCAGTGATTCATACACATGACGGGTGAGTTTGTTGATATAATCGCAATCGTAGCTGGGCGGCTCCATTTCATTGAACAGGTCGATGCCATAGATGTGGTCGGTGCCAAACATACGAGTCTGTTCTTCAAGAAACTTGCGCTGAATCTGTGCATACAACGGGTCTTCAGAATTCAAGAAATAGGTTTGGTATGGGGCGTCGAAATCATCCCACGCATCCAGTTTCTTGATATCGGCTTTTGGGAAAAGCGTGGTGAGCGTCTTGGGCACATGGCCTGCGAACGCAGGAAGCACAGGACGCATATTCAAAGCGCGCTCGCGTGCGAGAATCTGCTTCTGAAGCACCACCTGGCCGTCGAGCCATTCCTTTGGCAGCGGACCGCACCAAGCGTCGATGTTCGACATGCGATGCCATGGCAGATACACAGGACCGGTGAAATAGCCGCGCACTTGCTCATCGGTCATACCCATGCTGCGCCACACATTATACCACACACTTTCTTGCCCCGTGATGGCCAACGGCATATTCACACCATTGAGCGCCATCCAGTCGATTACGCGTTCCCAGTCGTTCCAGTCGAAGAATGGCATCGTGTAGCCAAAGGTGCAATAATTGAAGAAAAAACGCTGTGGCACGCGTGCCTCCACAGTTTCGGCTTCATCCACTGATGGAAGCACAGCAGGCAAATCCACTGCAATGTCGGCATACCACGACACGGTGGTGTGGCAATATTTCTTCAGGTAGCGATTCAAGCCCACCGCCATAGAATTGGCATTGTTGGCCGTAATCACCACTTTATCGCCATCGTTTGATAGCGTGAAATAATCGGCAATCTTTTTCTTGCCTTGCTTGAACTCAACTTTTTGCGCCAAACGAGGCGACAGGCGATTTGCCAACGCCTGAGCTTCTTCCACTTGTGTATTGGCAGCCAACATGTTGACGATGGCCAGCATCATAAATGCGACAGATGTCACGAGTCTTTTTCTCATTGCAGTATGACTATTTGAAAGTGTGAATAATCCGCTCCGTAATATTGAGCGAAAAGCGAAAGGGCTTAACAGGGACCCGACGGTTCCGATTAAGCCCCATTGATATGGTTATGCCTTTTGGCTAATTATTAACCAACTTTCACTACGAGGTAGTTCGACAATTCCCAGAAACGAGCAGGGTTGGTGATGCGGAGCACCTTTTGGCCGCCCACTTCCTCAATCACATGAGAGCCTTGTGGATGCTTCGACATCACTTCGGCCTTCTTGTTGTGGAGTTCGATTTGGGTAAGTGTACGCTTATCAGCCTTGGTGAAATACGACTTGGTGTAGTCGCCTTCCATCACCTTGGTCTTGCGAAGGAAACCGGTTTCGATAATCTTTTGTTCTTTAAGTTCCTTCTTCGAGCCAATCACATAGAAGCATTCGTTCATAGTGTTGGTAAGGTTGGTGTTGCGTTCCTTTTCTTCAGCCACATTTTGCTTTTCCACATTGAGGTCGGCTTTCACTTGAGTGTTTTCGGTTTCCAAATTCTCAACACGAGTATTCAATTTGCCGATTTCCACATGTGCAGCTTGCAATTCAGAAGTGAGTTTGTTGATAATGTTCTTCTGATTCTCAAGTTGCTTCTTCAAAGTAGTCACCTGCTTCTTCAAATCGTCGGAATAAGCTCCCGATTCGGTCAAGCGCTTTTCAAGTTCGGCAAGGCGGCGTTCGCGCTCTTTCACCATCACCTGAATAGCCACCACTTGGTCGCGGAGCATATTTTTCTTATCTGCAGTTTCTGCACCCAAATTCGATACGCTCATCACATCTTGGATATCGATGATTTGGTTCATGCCATCAGCAATATCGTTCATCAACGCATTGAGCGTGTCTTTTTCAGCAGTTACCGAAGCAAGTTCACTTTTCAATCCCACGTTTTCAATGGAATCGGTATTCACTTTCTTTTCTTCAGCTCCCTTACTACAAGAAACTGAGAGCGAAGATATGGCGAAAAACGCCAACGAGATTAATACAATTTTTCTCATAATTCTGTATCTGTATTTTTATTTATATGCTTTTGTTTGAATTTTGCGTATTTATCCACTTTCACGTTGGCCTCAGGAGCCTTTCCCTCCACCACAAGTACAATTTCGCCACGAGGCGCATTGGCTTTGAAATGGGAGGCGAGTTGGGCGAGTGTACCATTGTGGGTGGTGTTGTGCATCTTCGAGATTTCTCTACTCACCGAAGCTTCGCGGTCGGCGCCAAACACCTCAGCCATCTGTTCCAGTGTTTTCACCAGTCGCATAGGCGATTCGTAGAAAATCATGGTACGCTGTTCTGTGGCAAGCGATTCCAAGCGAGAAGCACGTCCCTTCTTCTGAGGAAGGAAGCCCTCGAAGGTGAAGCGCTCGCAAGGCAAGCCCGAATTTACCAAGGCAGGAACGAAAGCCGTGGCGCCAGGCAAAGTTTCCACCTCTATCGAATGGCGCCTACACTCACGCACGAGCAGGAATCCGGGGTCGCTAATAGCAGGTGTGCCAGCATCGGTCACAAGTGCGATGATGCTCCCGCCCTGCAATTCGCCGACCAGCCCAGCAAGCGTTTCGTGCTCGTTGAATTTGTGATGGCTGCGCATTGGTGTGGTGATACCGAAATGCTTCATCAGCACGCCACTGGTGCGCGTGTCCTCGGCAAGCACGAGGTGTGCCTCCTGAAGCACCGTGATGGCGCGAGGGGTCATATCCTCAAGATTGCCCACCGGAGTTGGTACGATATATAGCTTTCCAGCCATTATTGATTATCTATAGTTTCAAATATACTTAAGGGAGATGCTTTCTCACCACTTCCATAAAAGCGTTCACTTCCTCGTTCATTGGATCCCAAGCGAGGTCGTCGTAGAAATATTCTTCCGCTTCACCGAATGAGTGCATTGATTGCACCATATCCAGCGCGTCGTTGTATTCTGCTTGGCTGTTGCCGAAAAGTTCGCGACGGAAGCGAATGCTGTCGTTGAGCGAAAATGCCGAACGCATGTTTTTTGCGATGCCTCTATGCAACTTTTCCTCAATGCTGAGTTCTTCGTCGTCAGTGTAAACTTCATCGTCGACGATTTCTTCCTCTTCTTCCGTTTCCACTTCTTCAAACACCTCTTCCTCTTCAGCAAAAGAGATATCATCGGCAGGGACTTCAACTTCAACTTCGGCTTCAGGTGCAGGCTCTGTGGCTTCGGCATTTTCCACCACGAAGTCGGCGTCTTCGTCGTCGATTGGAGCAGCATCTTCTTCAGGGGCATTCTGAGGATCGCCACCAAGCGGACAGCCACAATCGTTACAGAAGGCATACCCCATGGGGAGCACCTTGCCACACTGAGGACATTTCACGAATTCTGGAGGCTCTTCGTCGTCGCCTACTTCTTCTACAACATCCTCTGGCTCTTCCACCTGCTCGAGTTCTTGAGTTGCTTCTTCCACAAACTCGATTTCTTCAGGTTCATCTAAAGGAATCTCGTCCTCTACTGGAGGCAAGACTGCGGTAGCATCTTCGGCAACCTCATCTTCTTCAGGTTGCTCGTCGACCACATTTTCTTCAACAGGTTGCTCTTCGGCAGGATGTTCCAACTCGCCATTTGGCTCGTCGAGAGCCGCATCGAGCATTTCTTCCTCTACGGGCTGTTGAGGAAATTCCACATTTTTTGCTTCTTCGGCCACAAAAGCAGCCTTCTGCTTAATGAGTTCAACCACCGAAGCGGGCGTATCGTCGCCGTGCTTTTCGAGCACAAGCAGCAGTCCTTCTAGTTCATAGACTGCCAGAAGAAGTTTACCGTAAGTAGAAGCCATAATGAATATATTTTTGCTGCTATTGTAATTACAATGCAAACATAGTTAAATTAATTTGTACTACATCAAATATCAAGCGATTTTTTTCGCTTTAGATGTTTTTTTATTCGATTTCGGTTTGGCCGAAGAGGTCGATGAGCATCACATCCATCTTGTCGCGCAAGTCGGCACGAGTGCCGTTCCAGTTGTTGGCAAGGAGTGCCCACGCGTATTTCGGGCGCTTTGCAGGGAAATAGCCCACGAAGCATTGCACATTGTTCATACTGCCACTCTTCACCACCATATTTTCGGCAAGAGGGGTTTCGGGGATGAGTTTTCCGATGCGAGCACGCACTGGTGGCATCAACTGGCTCAAGCGAACGCCTTCAATCGGGTGCTTCGCCATATAGGAGAGCATTTCCACGAAGAAGCGACCAGAAACTTTATTGGCACGAGCCAAACCGCTACCGTCGTGCTGGAACACGGCGCGAGTGTCGATGCCTTTGCTGCGCCACAAGCTGTCGACCACAGCGGCACCTGCCGACGCTGTCCCCTCATGGCCTGTATAATAGGCAATGGCACGGAGCAACCCTTCGGTAAACATGTTGTCGCTTCGGTCGAGGAGCGAAGTGATAATCTTCGCCATGCTTGGAGAGCGGTGTTCGAGCAACTGAATCTTCTCGGAATTTTTCATTTTCTCAAACTTCACAGGCTTGATTTTGAGTTTGATGCCCTCAGCCTCAATGGAGCGCGTGAGACTGTCAATAAACATCGCGGAAGGCAACTGAGTAGCCACTTGCATATTATAGTCCATGTTGGCGGCAGTGCCGTGGAGCACAATGGCAGGAGTGCCTTCCTCCAAGCGAAGGTCAATATTGTCGAGATTTTTGGTCGATGTCAATCGGTTGATAATCTGCACACCTGGCACAGCAGGTTCGAAGCGCGCGTTGAAGATTTCACCGTCTTTTGCCGTGAATTTCAAGTTAGTGCGGTTGTCGCAGAAGTTGAAGCCATGGATACCCATGCCGTAGCTCCAAGCCAAGTCGCCCACTTCCCACCAGCCATTTGATGCTGGCCAAGGAATCATGGAAGAATCCACAGTGATTTCGCCTTCAATTTTCTCAATGCCTTTTTCCTTGAGTTTACTGATAATTTCAGCCACAATGTTAGGGTTCTTTGGGAAATATGCACTGCCAAGAGTTGGGTCGCCAGAGCCCACTACGTGGATGTTGCCCTTAAATTTTTTGCCTTTCTGTTCGCCAATGAGGTAAACATAGGTTTTGAAAGTGAACTTGGGGCCAAACACACAAAGAGCCGTCGACGAGGTCAAGGTCTTCATTGTGGAAGCGGTGATACACGACATATCGGGATTGAAACCAGCTACCAGTGTATCGGCGTCGATATCATAAACAGCCACCGTAATAGAACCATGAACCAGCGAGGTATCGTTACCAAAAGCGTCAACAGCCTTCTGCGCTGTCTCGTGAGTCAAAGCCCAACTTGCCATAGCCACAAAGGCCAAAAGCATTGAAAAAACAATTCTTTTCATCATATATTTTATGTTAAACCTAATTGGTACGCACTCTGAAAAACGGCAAACAATCGAAGAATTCAGAATGCCCCCAATAGATTTTGAATTCTAATCTCTATCTTCTAATCTCTAATTTCTAACTTCTAATCAAAGCAATTCCTCTTCGCCAGTGCCCCACTCCAGCAAATTGGCGGCAATGCCATCAGCGAGTTGAACAAGGCCACAAAGGGCATGCTTATCGCGAGCAGTGTTGATATTGTTCTTTTGTTCAGGACTTTGGAAAGCGAGGTCCCAAGCAGCCATGTGCCAGCGAATGGCAAGCATTTCATCATCGTGAATGTCGAATCCACTGCGGAGCACCACTATCACGCTCTTTTCGCCATGGCCCATAGGGAAATTGCTGTAATCCACGTCAAATCCCTTCACGTCCACCCAGTTGCCATACTGGTCCTTACGCTTCTTCACCACTTTCTTGTAGACATCGGCCTTGCACACATCGTGGAGCAAACAAGCCACAATCACACTGTCCTTTGGCAATTCGCGTTCCATTTCGGGGCGCATCTGAATGATTTGTTCGCGGAGCATCAAACCCGCACGGCAAGTGTTGAGCGAGTGCTGCACATTACCACCATCGCAAGCCAAGTGGAAGCGTGTGCTCGACGGAGCTTCGTAAAAGCCCAAGTCTTCGAGGTCTTCAATCAAATAATCGGTACCTTCACGGCCCACACTGCGGAGCAAGTCGTTGAACTCCTGTTTGTTTTTTTCAATATCTACGGTCATCTTTCAATGTTTTTTCTTTTTTCTGAAATAGTGGCGCCACGCATATAGGCGGCGGCTATGAAGATAATCGGCATCTCCTTGATTGGCGTAAGCTTCGCGCTCAAACGATATGCTGCGATACGCATTGCCACGCATCGGCAGGCGCACAAGCCATTCTATCAAATAGAGCACATAAAACATCACAATCCCCAGTTCAAGCATCTGCCGAGTGTGGATTCGCTCATGCCTGATGTCCACCTCATTCACCTTCAACCCTCGGCGCACAAACATCACGCCCAGCAGGTTGCTGGCTTTGAATCCACGGAATGGAATAAAGCGATTGTGAATTATCTTCATTTATCTACATATTTAATTTACAAAGATAGCACTATTTTAATAATTATCAACCCGAATTCTCATTAAAAAACAGGCACACTTCAATCCTTCCTCAAAAAAAAGATGCAGAGCGATGAAGTTTTTTTTACTATTTTTGCGTCAAAAGAAAAACATAACGAAAATTACTACATAAAAGTTAAGTGACAATTTAAAAAAAAGACAATGAAAATAAGATTAGAACACCCCTCCGACTATCGCGAAGTGGAAAATCTCACTCGCGAATCATTTTGGAACATTTACCGCCCAGGTTGCACCGAGCATTATGTGCTCAACCAATTTCGTAGCCACCCCGACTTCATTCCCGAGCTAGATTTCGTAATGGAAGAAGACGGAAAAATCATTGGCCATGTGATGTATTGCAAGGCCTCTATCATAGCCGACGACGGTGGCATCATCCCAGCCTGGACTTTCGGCCCTATCAGCATCCACCCCGACTACAAGCGAAAAGGCTACGGCCTGAAACTGCTCTTGCACTCCATGGAGAAAGCAAAGGAAATGGGTATCGGAATCCTGTGCATGGAAGGCAACATCGAATTCTACAAGCATGCCGGTTTTGTGGTGGCAAGCACCATCGGTGTGCACTATCATGGTGAACCAAAAGAAGCAGAAGTGCCATATTTCTTGGCACAAGAACTCATCCCTGGCTACCTCAGCGGCCGCACCGGCACCTACCATACGCCAAAGCCCTACTTCGTGGCTGATGAAAATCCAGAAAGTTTTGCTATATTTGAAGCCACTTTCGCAGAAAAGGAGAAACATTTGCAAGACGGGCAACTGCCCCAATTCTGCCAAAGTTGTGGAATGCCGCTGTCGGCCGACGATATGTGCGGCAAGAATGCCGATGGAAGCATCTGTTTCGACTACTGCAAATATTGCTACAACGAAGGCGAATTCACCCAACAATGCACAATGGACGAAATGATTGACCATTGTTCGGAATTTGTGGACGAATTCAACAAGCATGCCGAGCAGCCTATCACCCGCGAGCAATACAAGGAGATGATGTATGGATTCTTCCCTATGCTCAAACGATGGAAAAATGAAAAATAATAACGAAATGGAGAAACCAACAATACTCTTTGTGCTCACCAATGGCTTTGCCGATTGGGAATATGCCTACATCGCGCCAGCTTTGCAGATGGGCATCACGCAAGAATTCATTGGCCACTACCAAGTGAAAACAGTGGCTCTCACGGCCGACGTGGTCACCTCTGCCGGTGGATTACGCGTAATCCCCGACTATACCATCGACAATCTGCCTTCTGAATATGCAGGCGTAGTGCTCGTGGGAGGCATGGGATGGCTTGAACCTTGCAACAAGGCTTGGGAAGATTTCGTGCTCAACGCCATTTGGGAAGGAAAAACGGTGGGCGGCATTTGCAATGGTGCCTCATTCTTGGCAAGTATCGGCGCGCTCAACAATGTGAAGCACACGGGCAACGGACTTGACCAGCTTCAGCAATGGGGCTACAAACGCTACACAGGCGAAGCATTTTTCCAAGAGCGACAAGCCATACACGACGGCGGCATCGTCACAGCCAACGGCACGGCTCCCCTTGAATTTTGCAAAGAATACTTACTTGAACTGAAAGCCGATACTGAGGAAGAAATTGAAGGATTCTATCAATTTAGCAAAAACGGGCTTTTTTAACCCAGAAAGTTCTTTAGGGCATGGACAAGATTTTAGGTTATCATAGCGTCGGGATTTGCGCTATTTTGAACGAGCATAGGGAATCCTATGTAAGCGAAAAATAGTACGAATCATGCCGATGAGAAGAAAAATATTGCCATCTGTCTCTAATGGACTTTCTGGGTTCAAGTATAATCACTAAAAATTCATATATGACACTATTCACCGACAGAATCATGCTGCGGCTTTGGGTCGACAGCGATGCCGAAGCACTTTATAAATACGCATCCGACCCCGATGTGGGGCCACGCGCTGGATGGCCGCCTCACCAATCGGTGGAGGAAAGCCTCAAAATTATTCGCACCGTTTTCCATACCGACACCACCTGGGCTATCGTGCTGCGCGAAACGGGCGAGCCTATCGGTGCCATGGGCTATGGCCCGTCGTGCGAATGCAATCTCCCTGCTCTACCGGGCGAGCCCATTGTGGGCTACTGGGTGGCTAAGCCGTTCTGGAACAAAGGCATCTGCACCGAAGCGCTACAGTTGATGCTCGACCATATCCGCACCGACACCAATCTCCGTTCACTAATTTGCGGGCACTTCATTGACAACCCGGCATCGGGTCGAGTGATGGAGAAATGCGGCTTTGTGCCCACTGGCGAAGAATGTATCGACGAGAGCCTCTACACTGGCGCTGGGCGCCCAATGCGCGTGCTTCGCCTCAATCTCAACAGATAGTGCACCATCATGACAAATCAATTCAAACTGAGAACCGGCGCCGCCCTCCACTTCATCATCGCCATCGGGCACTTAGTCTGCCTCTTATTTCTCGACCTCGCTTTTGAAGCCTACGGCATCAAGGAGACAATGCAAAAAATGGTGATGGGCAACGAATGGATGCTCTACGCCATCACCGTGGCACTGGCTGTGGCATTTGGCGTGGCAGGATTTTACGGTCTATCGGCTTCACGCGACATCCGCCGACTACCGTTCACCCGATTGGTGTGCGCAGCTGTGGTGATGCTATTCAGTGCCCGTTCCATACTCGGATTCGGCACTTGCATCGCCGATTTCAGATGGCTTCAATTCATTTCATCGCTCATTCCGGCTTTCGTTGCCTATTGCTACTGGCCAGGGATGAAAAACACTCACTCATAATCTCATATGGATATACATTTTAAATTCAATACTATCGGACTTTTCACCACCGACAATGCCGCTATGGTGAATTTTTATTGCAAAGCCTTTGGATTCACCACCACATGGAACGGCATAGAGCCAAACGTGGAGATGAACTTGGGCGCTATGCGCATTATTCTGTTTCCACGAAAGGATTTTGAGCAAATGACGCACCGAGCCTACACTTATCCAAACGGCACAAACGGGAGCATGGAATTGGCGTTTGATGTGGACTCGTATGCAGAAGTTGACAAAGCGTTTATCCACGCCGTGGAATGTGGCGCTGAAGCAATATTTCCTCCCACCACCGAACCTTGGGGACAGCGCACATGCTATGTTGCAGACCCAGATGGCAACCTTATAGAAATCAGTTCATTCCACCAATTCGCATGAGAGAGCAGCTCAACACCAAACATTTCGGAATCGGCGATGCGCTGGCGATGTACAGACTCGTGAAGAAAGAAGGGAAATTCTCGGAATTTGCCCACATTCTTCTCGATTCCGAAACGCGCGTTGCTCGAAATGCGGCATGGATTCTCACGCATGCCACCGATGAGGAATTGGCTTTGCTCCACCCAATGCTGACACAGCTTATCGACATAGCGCTCCACACCAATAACGAATCACTACGCCGGCTCACGCTAAACATAATTCTGCGTCTGCCGCTTGCAAAAGAAGATGTACGCACCGATTTCCTCGACTTCTGCCTTGAGCACATGGTGCGCCTCGACACTCCTCCGGGCACGCAGGCGCTTTGCATGAAAATCGCACACCGCCTTTGCTCGTTCTACCCCGAATTGAACGACGAATTTATGCGCATCATCCAATCGCTCGATTTGTCGTTCTATCAGCCTGCTGTGCGATGCACCGTTCGCAATATCATGAGAGGGAAATGTTAACCCCAAAAAGGTTAGTGCATGGACAAGAGAGTGAGTTAAAAAGCGTTAAAACTCATCTCATGTCTAGTGGAAGAAATGGGAGAAGATTCTGCTATCATCCAATTCAAACAGCTTCCAGAAGTGGCAGAAGCCATCTGCATGAAGCACTACGGTCCATACGACCGCTTCTACCAATCATACATCACGCTATTTAAATACATCGAAGAGCAAGGCTACATCATCAAAGGCCACCCTCGCTGCGTGTATGTCGACGGCGCATGGAACCAAGAAGACCCCGAAAAGTGGCTCTCCATCATTCAAGTGCCAGTAGAAAAGGGTTAATCCCAGACAGTGCTTTAGAGGGAAATGGGTGTGGCTTGCTTCATCATAGGCTGTGCTGAAAAGGGTTTTTGAGAAAGAGAGCAATCAGATAGAGTGGACAGGGACTGAGATTCCTTAATTGCCTGAAGCACTCGAAACACCTGAAACACTTGAAACACCTGAAACACCCATTTTTATTTCGCTTTTGGACCAAAAACCGCCTATTTTTTGGTCCATATCAGAAATCGCGACATTTGGATGAAACACTGATTTGAATCTTCAATATGACAAAGAACTCTGATGCGAAGATAGTGATTTCGCACGGCGGCGGCAATGCCAAAAAGGGAAGTTTAAAAAAAAGTCAACAAGTCAACGGGTCAATGAGGCTCATGGCGGGATGCAGGGATTCCAAGTTGCGCGTACTTTTTGGAATCAGTGCACCAACTAACGCATTTTTTTTGTAATTTTGCAACCATGAATTCGAAACACAACATAGAAAAGGACAAAAAGAAGGTGAAAGAAATCAAGAAACGCAATGTGTTGAGTTTCCTGCTTTTCCTTCTGCTCGTGCTTGTTTGCACAGTTCTACACTATGTTTTGCCCACAAAAGCAGAATCAAAGGCAAGCGAGCCCGCAAAGCCCTCAACCACTCTCGTTAAGTAAATATACATACTCAATTCAAGACAGAATTTCTATGAACACCCGACTTTTTATTCTCCTCTCCATATTTCTGACTTCTTTTGGCACAGCCTTTGCCGAAAGCGACATCTGGTCGTCACTCCTCAGCGAGTATGCCCACGACACCAACGTGCAACAAGTGATTTTCGTGAAATGCACAGAAGGAAGCAAGGCCGAAGCCGAATTCTACGTCAAAGATGCCAACCAGCAGTGGGTGCTTGAGCGCGCCGACTCTGCTCAAATCGGCAAAATGGGATTGGGCAAGACGCGTGAGGGCGACAAGAAAACACCCGAGGGCAATTTCGACATTCGTCAGACTTATGGCATCAAGGCGAATCCTGGCACCGTGATTCCATATCTCGATGTCACAGAAAATCTCTTTGCCTGCGACAACGAGGAATACTACAACCAATTTGTGGACTGCGACACTGTGGACCACAAATGCACTGGCGAGCACATGATTAAATATGTGCCCAGTTACAACTACGGCATCGCTATCGACTACAACCACGACAATGTGTTCGGGCTCGGCTCTGCCATCTTCTTCCACTGCTTCGGCAATCGCCCCTACACAGCTGGATGCGTAGCTGTGGCTGAAGATTTCATGGAACTGATTCTGAAGAAATCCGACACTCATCTTAAAATTTGTATTCATCAAAAATAAACGCTCACAATATGCTCAAACGAATCATCGCACTCTCGTTCTGCTTGATGGCATTTGCCTTGGCTACTCACGCACAGACCAACTGGGACGAAATTCTCAACACTTTCGCTACCGACACTGCCACACATCAAATCGTGCTGGTGAAGTGCACCGAAGGATGCAATGCCGAAGCCGAATTCTATATCAAGGATGCCAACCAGCAGTGGGTGCTTGAGCGCGCCGACACTGCCCACATCGGAAAATACGGATTGGGCAAAAAGCGACAGGGCGATAAGAAAACACCTGAAGGCAACTTCGGCATTCGTGAGGCATTTGGTATCAAGGCGAATCCCGGCACCGTGATTCCATACGTGGACGTGACCCCCGACATTTGGGCTTGCAGCGACAAATATTACTACAACCAGATTATCAATATCAAAGAAAAGCGCCACAAATGCCGCGGAGAGCACATGATCAACTATGTGCCCAGTTACAACTACGGTCTCTCAACCACCTACAACGACGACAACACACTCGGCCTCGGTGCCGCCATATTCTTCCACTGCACCAGCGAGAGTCCATGGACTGCTGGCTGTGTGGCTGTGCCCGAAGATTTCATGGTGTTGATTCTCCAAAAGAGCGACCCTGGACTCAAAATCTGTATTCACCAAAAATAACATTAAAAAATCATGAAGAACATTCTATCTATTTTACTCGTCCTCCTCATTTCCATGGTATCGGCCGATGCCGTGGCACAGAGTCAATGCAAAGCCACCACAAAGAAAGACACGCAATGCAGTCGCCAAGCCAAGCGTGATGGTCTCTGCACACAGCACTGGAAAATGAAAAACATGTCTGCGGCTGAGCGCTGCCAAGCCACCACACGAGAAGGAAAGCAGTGCAGCAGAGAGAAATCGCCTGGAAGCAACTATTGTTGGCAACATGGTGGCACCACCAAAAGCGGCAGTACAGCATCCCGCCAAACGCCCTCTACATCAGGTCAATGCCAAGCCACCACAAAGAAAGGCACCCAGTGCAAGCATCGTGCCGCCAACGGCAGCAAATTCTGCAACCAGCATATGCAATGAGAAGTTAGAAGTTAGAGGTTAGAGGTTAGAGGTTAGAGGTTAGAGGTTAGAGGTTAGAAGTTAGAAGTTAG
>JAKSMA010000029.1 GCA_024400895.1 Muribaculaceae bacterium
TATTCTGCTATGCTTCGTGATGTGTCGGAGAACCACAAGAAAATTATCCGTAATTATATCGACTTTTCTAAAATGCATCGCCAAACGCTGCTTCACTCAAAATTCATACCACATCATCCAGAACTGGGGTATCCTGTGGTGGAGGCTGTGGCGGCCGATGAAAGAATTGTAGGTGTGTATAGTGATTGCGCTATGGCTGACATTTCTGAATGTGCAGGCAAAGCGATAATTCTTAATGCAACGGGGCGCGGAAAAGTGCTGGTGAAGTTGTCGTCGAATACACGTAAATGCACCACCTACGACTGTTTTGGCAATCATGTTGGAAACTACAGGCTTGCCTCTCTCGTTGAAGCCTTAATTCCTAACGGAGGCTATATGGTGGTGGAATAAACGCTGCATTTGAAAAAAGGAATAGCTGAATTTAAATGAAAATAACGAAATCAACGAATGAATAGGTGTTCTCGTTGATTTCGTTATTATTGTGTTAGCAGAGTTCGTATTTGGGGAGAGGTTATATGTGCATGAGGTCGCGGTAGATGTCGAGGGCTATGCGCATATCATCGTCGGAAATCACATGGCCAGGGCGCACATCGCCACAGGCTGCGAGTAGTGTACAGTTGATTTCTCCACTTTGGCTTTTCTTGTCGTGGTGCATCAGCTGCAATAGTTCGTCGTAGTCGTCACAAGTGATGTGGTATGCACCATAGTTTTCGTACACGAAATTGGCAAGGTGATGCAAATCTTCTGAAGGGAATTTCAAGATGTTGTGCGACAGCACCATTTCTGCCACAAGTCCCCATGCCACAGCATATCCATGAGCGATAGGTTTACCACCATGTAGTGCCTTGCTTTCAAAGGCATGTCCCACCGTGTGGCCCAAGTTGAGTGCTCTACGAATACCATTTTCGTGTGGGTCTTCTCGCACGATACCTTCTTTCACCAGTACAGAAGTTTTCAGTAATTCCAGGAGCTGTTCGGCATCTGCATTCTTGAAATCGTAGTTGAGGAGTTTCTTAAACTCGTCGTGATTGCTGAGCATACCATGTTTCAGCATTTCGGCGTAGCCCGATTTCAATTCTTCCACCGATAAGGTTTTGAGGAAACAGGTGGAGATAATCACATCCGACGCTTCCTTGAAGCAACCAATTTCATTTTTCAGGCCTTTGAAATTAATACCTGTCTTACCGCCAACAGCGGCATCTACTGCACTGAGAAGGGTGGTGGGGATGTTGATGAAATCAATCCCCCTTTTAAATGTGGCAGCAGCGAAACCGCCTAAATCGGTCACCACGCCACCACCAAGGTTCACGACCACAGATTTGCGGGTGGCGCCACATTGCTCCAGACCTTCCCATACACAGGTGAGTGTGTCGAGCGTTTTGCAAGCATCGCCAGCGCCAATAGTGATGACGTGAGCGTTGCTTAAATGTATACTTTTAACTTCGGGGAGCACCAGACGGCCAGTGTTTTCATCCACAATTACCGCCAGGCGATTGTATGCCTTGGTGTCGAGAATCGTGTCGAGCGCTGTGGCCACTTCGTTGGTGAATACAAGATTTTGCGACATTGCTGATTTTTCTTTTTTTGATTATACTTGAGTGGCACGTAGTGCTTCCAAAAGTGAAGGAAGAGCCTCTGCAAGCGCTGTCATGTTTGGATAAACAATATCGGCTCCGGCTTTGTATAAATCCTTTTCAGGGATGGGGCCGGTGGTGACACCAATGGTGAACGAACCGCAGGCGTGGCCAGCCTGAACGCCAAGAGGCGCATTTTCGATGACGATACATTCGCTGGGTTTGGCTGCCACTTTTTGTTGAGCACGCAAATATGGTTCGGGATTGGGTTTGCCATTTCGAGTGTCGGCACCGGTGACACGTTCGGCTTCAAATAGCCCAGCATAGTCGTGGTCGATGCGGTCGAGCACAGAGGGCTGGTTTGAACCTGTGACCAGCACATTTTTCAATCCAGCAGCTTTAGTGGCTTCAAGCACGGCTGTGGCGCCTTCCATCATGTCGGGTTCGCCAAGTTCATTGAAGTAACGAGCTTTCACTTTGTAGTATTCCCATGCTTCATCGTCGGTAATGTTTTTTCCTGTGCCGCGACGGAACATCATCTTGATGATATTGGCACCAGTCATGCCTTCGTATTGATAGAACTCGTCGCGTGAGCATTTCACATTGTTCTTTTTCATGAGCTTCACCCATGCGCGAGTGTGATTCTTCATTGAGTCGTAGAGCACGCCGTCGCAGTCGACAAGCGCCACTTTGATGTCAACACTTTTGTTGCCACTATACTTTAGATAGTTGGCGATTGCTGTTTGTTCAGTCATAGACGATTGAATTTGTGTAGATATATATATATTATATATTGAGTGTAGAGTTCTTTACCTTACTGTGATGTGGAAGCATCCTTGCTTACGCTCAAAGATAGCATAGCATTTTCCAGAATCTTTGAAATTGTAGATGATTTCGGCCAGGATGTTTTTCAGGCTTTCCAAATTGACTCTGTAGCTGTCGTCCAGGCAGTCGAACTTTGTCCAACTGATGTCGAAAGTTGTGCCATAGAGGTGGCAAGATTGTTCGGTGGCGGCACTGTTGCGCTTTCTCAACTTCGCCACGGTGTATTCGGTTCGGAGCAAGCTATTTACCCTGATTCTGTAGCCTTTACCTCCGCGTGCCTTGATGGTGTCCTGAAACGCCTGACCAATGTCATGAAGCAGGACTGCTGCCTTAGGCACGAGGAAGGGGAGCGCATATTTCATTGAGTCGATGTAATACACATCGCAAGAACTCAATTCCACGATGGGTCGCTTGAGCTTGAAGGCCGACTTGATGTCGGCGGTGATGGGTTCAATGCCGTTGGCACGCGCTGCTTCGAGTTGAAGCGCATTGCTGTCGTTGAAAATTTCGGTGAGTCGGCCGGGTTTGATGTGGGTGGGAATGGTGTGCTCGCTGCCGTCGTCGCTTGAGTGCTCCGAAGCTTTCACATTAGATGCCACGATAATGTCGTCGGTGAGTACATACTCCGTTTCTTCCTGATGATAGCCACAGGTATAGACTGCCGATGAAACCACCAGCACAGAAACCACAACTAACAACGACCAAAGTAGAGTTCGCATAAATTATATAATGATTTTCAGGGGGGATTCTCAACGGCCCACAGTCTGAACGTAAAGAATGTTTTTGTTCTCGTCGAGTTTCATGGTTTTCTTCATCGCGTCGCGATCGCAACCATAGCGGAGCACAGTTTTTAGCCCTGCTTGTGCACAATAGAGGTACACATTCTGAGAAGCGGCGCCTGCAGCATAGCATTGGTGCTCAATGCCTTTCTGCTTGGTATTATCGCCCACAAACACAATATTGACAGGGGCTGTGACGGCAAAGTCTTGCAAAGCCACCTGCTCGCGGAAATCGCCTTCGGCAATAGTTGTTAAAGTGTTTGCTTCAGCGTCGTAAAGACTGATTTCGGTAGCAGTTACCACATAAATTTCAAGTTCCTGGCGGTTCATGGCAGTGGCGATGGTGCGTTTGCCATCGTGTGTCACGCCCCAAGCCGCCCAGAGCATATCGCTCAATTCCTGCTTGGTGACCACTGATGCGGGGTTGATGTCACGTTGCGAGCAGCGCTCCTTCATCGCTTTCATCAGTGGCATACCACCAGTGGTTTTCGGTTGTGGAAGAACTTCGGCATTAGCAGTAAAACACGCACCGAAGATTGTTGCAATTGCAGCAACTGTGGCGAAGATATTTTTATTTTTCATAAATTTCAATGTATAATTTCTACAAATTTACGAAAAAGGATGGAATCTATCACATTTATATCAATATTATTTTTTATATGGCAGCCGAAGAAAAAATCCGCACGGCGCAGAGAAAGCACCGTGCGGAATGTTATGGAAACGGAGAGAAAACTCTCGTGTTATTTTACAAATTTTCTTGAACCCACAGTGCCGTCGCTATAAGTAGTCACCATAATGTTGATGCCATCAAATGGTTTGCTCGACTGGTTACCAGTGACGTTAATATATTTCACGCTCATTACCTTGCGACCAGCATTCACATCGTTGATGCCTGTTACTATGCCATCGACTACAGATCCTTCCCACTTGAAGTTGGAAATAGGATATACCAAATAATAGTTGGCAACGACGCCTTGTGCACGCTTTGCCGCTGATGAATTTGGTACGAGTTTGGTGACAAGGCCATTGAATGAGTAAACATTGTTTTCAATAAGCTCTGGCATTTCTTCGTTGAAGAGCGAGAAGTCGACTTCGAACTCTCCTTCAAGGCCTTCTGGGTTACTGGTGCCCACATTAGTTGGAGCAGAGAAGTGGTTGTCGCCATTGTACATCGCCCAGTGGATAGATGCCATTTCATTTGGCTTTGGAGTGACGAAGTAGTATTTGTCGTCAGCACTGTAGCCATAGAAGTTCGATGGGATGAAAGTGTTGAGTGTGTATCCGTTCATCTCGTATGGCTGAGGCACTTTGCTGAGCGAGAGCTTTGGATTCACTACGTCAACGATCTTTCCTTCCACGCCTGCCAAACGTTGGCTGAGCAGATTATTCATTTCGCCATTTGTGATTTGCATACTTGCAGGCGCTTCAAGAATAATCCAGTTGCTTTGGTCGTGGTCAGTGCGGTTGTTCTCATTCATGAGTTGTGTCTTCTCCTTGAGGAAATCGATTTGACCATTGCTGATTTCATCCTTGTCCTCGTAGCCATTGTCGTCTTTACAGAAGAACATCGCCTTGCCATCTTTCATGAAAGTGTAGACACAAGTGAGGTCGGTGATTTTGTATTTCTTGTCCACAGTCTGCTTGTCAACCACCTCTTCAAGAGTGGTGCTTTTAACACCATCGGATACATTCGCCTCATCATCGATGAGCAAATATGCATCGTTGCCGTTGGTCTTTGTGCAGGCTTCGCCACCAAATCCTACAACACCATCGTTGAGGACAAGGGCTTTGCAATTGCTTCTTGATTCGGGCTGGTTAGGGAAATATTTACCGTTTTCTGCCGAAACGAGGATGTTGCCTGTTGCAGTGAAAGATGTAGCTTGGTTGGTTGGCACCATCACATTGCGTTGTGTGTCGTTGGAATTACATTCAATCAACACACATGTGTTCTTGGGAATGATGTTGCCAGTGACAGGTGTCTTGATGAGGATGCCGTCTTCGTCCACACCTGTTACGATATAGGCTGTGATTTCGTTGGTGTCGTAGAGTACATTCCAAGCAGTGCGGAGAGTTGTATAATATTTGCCAGTGCTTTCATCAAGCAAGAGTTTGTCGGGAGAGAAGGTGAAATAATTCTCCTTTGTGGTCAAATCCTTATCCATTGGCTCGTAGTACCACTTGATGTACTCTACGGGCAATTTTGGTGATTGGTCTACCGACTCATTGCCTTTGTCTGCCATATAATAAGGTTGTCCATTTGGATAGATGACCCATGTGTTGTCGTATACATTGTGGTCTGATGCCATGAAAACCCCCACTCCATTTTCCGTATTATAAAACTTTTCAGAGCTGAAGTTTTGCGCTTGATATGTATATACAAATTCTGTGCGTCCCGTTAGCTTGTAATTAGAAATTTCCCAAATGCTTCCAGCTTTGGATTGAGCAGTTTCTTTATCAGTTAAGGAAAGGGCGCTGTAATCAGTCAAGCTTCCTTGGTCTTTTATAGCTGTGATTCTGCGATCTGTTTCTTTATTAACGATGCGGAAAAAATCATATCCTTTTGAGAAAACAGCTGTGTACTCACCCTTGTTTTCTGCAGTGATAGTGAATGTGATAGACGGCTCTCGAGAAACGATTTGCCCATCTTTCATCCAACCGTCAAATTTCGCAGTATAAACCACAGGGTATGCATAGATAGTGACTTCGTCTCCTATGGCATTCTCTAACTTGTCGATAGTGGCAGAACCAAGATTGATGTCTGTTGATTGAACTGACACATTTTGTAAAACGATTTCTTCAAAAATTGCTGTATATGAAAGCGTTATGGTTCCTGGATTAGTGTATGATTCGCCACTTGTTCCCGTGTTAGTGCCACCTGCTAATACACCATTTTTATCAGACACTTGGGTAATGGCGTTAGTGCTGACATCTTTTCCATTGCTGTCAATCCATTTGACAAATTTATATTTTTTTGTGTCAGAGGGGGCGGTATTGATATACCATTTGTATGGGAGTTTACTTTTGTGAGTAGAAATGGAAAATGTGCTCGGAGCATCTTGTAAATACGCTTCCTTGCTGGCTTCTGTCTCTTTACCATCTGCATAAACCTTTCCTGCCCCAGTTGGGTAACAGTCAAGTTTAAGATTACTGAAATACCACAAGTCAGCTCCACCGCCAGTGCCTGCTAATGCGTTGAGGGCGAAGGCTGTGATTGCTATAAATAAAAATGATATTCTTTTCATTTTTTTCCTGTTTTTATTTAATAGTGATTTTTTGTCTGTTTTGGATATAGATGCCAGGAGCAGGGCTCGCCACCTTGCGGCCCATAAGGTCGTAGATGGTGCTGTCTTGCTTCTTGTCGGCAATAACGGTTGTAATCGCTGTGCTTGGGTCTTCAGGAACGACGATAATTACAGGCTTGTTGTTATCTTGTTTTTCAAGCCATGCTTCGTTGCCAGGGATGAAAGTGTCGGCTGAGCGATAGAAGCCCAATTGGTCGTTTTCGGTGCGGAGTGTGTAGGTGCTGTTGTCAACAGCCTTCTTTTCGTCGAAGAAAACGCCGAGCAATTTGTTTGTGCCATTATATGTGGCATCACTAACCACTGGCTGAAGCATATTGCTGAACTGCACTCTTGATTTTGCTGCAATCACCACTGGAGTGCATGCAGGAACAGTGCCATTGATTTTTACGAGAGCAGTAGCGCCATCTTCGGCAATTTCAGGTACCACATAAGCCTTCACTTCACTTGGATTTACGATATCGTAGGCGAAATCGGTGTAAAGTGTGGTGAAATATTGACCATCGAACTCTACGTAAGGAGCTGCGGCAAAGAAGTTGTCATCGCTATCAATCAGGTCGAATTTCCATTTTGCCAAATCGCCAAGCTCATCAAGCCCGTTGATGTCGGTTACCTTCAGCGCTCCATCTTCATCCATTGCTATGTAGAGGTCGTTGTCGCTCTTTATGGTCAAGTTTGCTGCCTTCACAGCTTTGAGCACAGCATTGCTATTGCTGCTTGAAAGGATGGATTCACAAACTTGATTCCAAGTGGCTTCAAGCGCAGGGTTATTGCTCATGTCGCCAATGTGGAGACGCATCAAATATGTGTCGTGTTCGAATTTGTCTTCGCTGGTGTTGGTGTGGCCAAGGCGTATGTAGGTGTCGGCCAAAATGTCGCTCAAATCTTCACTGCTTGCATATTGGGATGCAACGATAGTGATGTTGCTACGCAATTGGCTCAAGGTGTTGGCAACAAGTTCCTCACCTTGACTGCGGAATTTAGCCATAAAACCGTGCTCGTCAAGTTCCATATATTGTACAGCACCGGGTTTTGTGTTGCGTGCCAAAAGTGAAGTGGTTTCGGTGGTAAAACCTTCGTCAACCACCTTCATATAGTCGGCTTCCACATTTTTGGTATAGTAGAATTTGGTCTCAGGATAAGCGATGTGGTTCATCACCCATTTGGTGGTAATTCCAGCCTGGGTGCTGTAGCCGAAGCTGCCATCGTAGTCCACATGCATATAGTGGCGGTTGCCTGGCACCATGTGGTTGATATAGTAGGTAACAGCCTCTTGTCCATCTGCGGCATCAAGGATGATTTCTTTGATTTCGTCCCAACCTTCAATTTCTGGAACATCAACGCAAAGGTACACGGAACCATCGGCGTCGCCTGTGTTCACAAGATGAAGCTCAAACATGGCATCCAGGAACCAGGTAGGTTTGTTGTAATACTTAAGAACCTCTTCGATAAGACCCTTGATCATGTTGAGGGTTTCAATCATGTCGCCGCCGTCGCCACTGAGGGTGGTAAGCACGGCTTCGCCATCGGCTTGTGTTTTGTGCGCTACATAGAGTTCGCTTGCATCGGCTTCAGTACCGGTAATGTCGGCAAGCATACTGTGCTGAAGTTTTACCCAAGTCTTGGTGTAAGTGTTCATGATTTTGTAAACATCCTGTTGAGGCAGTTTCCCATTTTGCCTCAATCGTGCGTTTGCGCTTAATGCAAACGTTGCAATAATCAATGCAAAAATAATTTTTTTCATAATTGTGATGTTGTATTTAGTTGTTTTTCTCTTGTTGCGAAATATTTGCTGGCGCATCTGGTGAGTAGCGCCATGGTAATGAGTTGATGTTCCAAATCGATTTGTGTAGTCAATGGCCAGATGGCGATGAATACAAGCAAAATAATGCTATATGCCAGATATAATGTTGGGTACCAGGATTTTTTTCTTAAGATAAACCATAGTATGGCTGGTAGCGGGTTGAAAACGATGAGATACCAGTTCCAGTGCAAGCCGAACAAGCATGCCACGGTGCTCATGTAGATGAGCGCAATGCCTGCAATGGTTTGTGCTGCGAGCAATATTACATCAAGAATTTTTGCAACTTTGTGCATGTGGAGGCTCCACTCCAGCACCGTGATGAGTATCACAATGGCAAGTAGGATGCCAAACACTACAGTTGGGGTGAAGGGAGTTGTGTGAATTTCGCTACGCTTTTGGAGCAATGTCACTGGCATGCTCTTGAACACTGGGCGCGGCGCCACCGAATCGATGGGGGAGATGGTGGCATGGTTAAGTGCCTCGATGAAGAGTTCTGGTGAAATACGATGCTCTTGTTCCCAGTAGGTGTCTGATTCTGAACCAAGCAGGGTCATGTTCACGAACCTGAGCCAAGGACGGTGGCGTGACAGGTATCTCACACAGTCGCCGTTGATCATCTCCATCTGCTGAGGCCACTTGTTCACAGTCAGCTGTTCGCCAATCAAGCACCATTCAATGGCTTTGAAGGCGAGTGACGAGCAGTTGTTTTGCAAATAATTAAATGTTCGGAAACTTCCTCCCACCATGTCTTCGTCAAGCATTTGCCAAAGGCGTTGTTGCTCGTGAAGGGTGAGATTGAGTTCCACTTGCTTCACTTCGCGTCCTTCCATCTCGTATTCCTTCAGGAATCCTTCGGTGGGAAGTGCGAGAAAGCCAGCTTCAAGTTTGCCAGCGAAAAACTGCAGGAAATCTTCGTCGGTAGCAGTGTTTGTGCCGAAAGAGAAACAGTAGTCGAGTTTGTGGATGGGGCACTCAAGGCGAATGGCGCAATGCCCCAGGGCAGAGTATACGTTTTCGCCAGGCGAAACAACGACGAGGCTTGCCGTAACAAAGTTGCTGCTGTCGGGCAAAAGCACATAGTTGTCGTTTTTGTTTGCAGCATTGGTGCACAAAGTAGTGAAAAGCAGCGTAACGATTGCTATTAGTATATGGTAAACCTCTTTCAAGATGTTAAGTTTATTACAGAAATTTTTAGACAGAATCTTTTTTAAAGTAGCAATATATGTAACCTATAATACCTGCGGAGGGGTTGCAATAAATGCTAAATCATGCAAAACTACAGGTTTTCAGTGGATTGTGCAATTGTTTATCACGATTTAAGTGTTAAATATTTCAAAATGTTAGAAGATGGTGTCAAAAGTGTTGGGCATAATGTGTTTATTGGGGTAGAAGGGCTATTTCTTCTGCCTTCTTCTTTCGCGGAAAAAGGAGAGGAAATAGTCGGGGAATGGAGTTTCGAAATGGAGTGCTTCGCCAGTTGTAGGCTGGTAGAATGCCAAACGGAAAGCGTGGAGACACAGACGGCGAGCGCCATCCACATGACTGCCATATTTGTAGTCGCCCACGATGGGATGATGAAGCACCTGCATGTGCACGCGAATTTGGTTTTTGCGGCCTGTGTGCAAATGGAGTTCCAGCAGTGCAAAATGGTCGTTTTGCTTGATGAGGCGCCAATCGGTACTTGCCCATTTTCCACCGTTGTTGGTGCGGCTACTGACGATTTTCATACTTGGCGTATCTTTCAGCCAACTCTCCACATGGCCTTCTTCCTTTTCCATATATCCTTCCACCACAGCCACATAGCGGCGGTCGATAACCGTCTTGTGCCAGTCGGCAGTCATCAGCTGTTGTGCTTCAATGCTTTTGGCATACACCATCAAGCCTGATGTGCGAGTGTCGAGTCTGTGTACCACATGAGCATGGCATCGCTGGTGAGTTTCCACAAAATAGCGGTCGAGCAAATCTTTCATGTTGAGGCTGTTGTGCCCCACACCCATCGACAGCACTTCGTCGGCCTTTTCGACCACAATCACATCTGGGTCTTCATATACTACGGTAAAATACTTGCTGAAATCGAATCGTGTGCGAGTGCCTCCTGGGTGCTTGCTGATCTCCACAAGCGAATCGGGTTGCACGATGAAATCGTGGCGTGTTTGCGTTTTCTTGTCAACCAACACTCCACCACCAGCCAATATGGCCTTTGCCTTGCTTCGGCTGATACCATCGAGTTTCTTCATCACGAAGTCGAGCAGAGGCATTTCTTCTCGTGACAGGAACTGGGTGTATTTGGCATCTACATGTGGCACGTTGCCACCTGTATTGCGATTTTGATTGTTGTGGTTGCGACGCATAAATTGTTGGATATGAAAATTGCGATATCTTCACTGCAAAATTAGTGAAAATATCGCAATTATGTATGGATTAATCTGAACTATTAATTCTCAAAAAAGCGACGGAATCGGTCGAAAATGCGATTCTTTGTCGATTCTGAAGGCTTCAAGTTGGATGAGTGCTTCAGTGCTTCAAATGCCTTGCGCTCGTCGGCGCTGAGTTCTTCTGGAATGTAAACGGTGACATTCACGAGCAAGTCGCCAGTGCCATAACTGTCGGGTGAAGGCAAGCCTTTACCTCGGAGGCGGAGAATCTTGCCAGGTTGTGTGCCGGGCTCGATAGTGACGCGCACGCGGCCGTCGACTGTTGGCACTTCCACCTTTCCACCAAACACTGCTGTTGGGATGTCGAGCATGAGGTTGTACACGAGGTCGTTGCCGTCGCGGTGGAGTTGTTCGTCGTGCTCTTCCTCGATAACGATGAGTAAGTCGCCTGGAATACCACCGCCAGGGGCGTCGTTGCCCTTGCCGCTCATCTTCAGGGTCATGCCTTCGCCCACACCGGCAGGAATATTGATGGTGATAACATCGTCTTTCTTTACCAAGCCTTGTCCGCCACATTCAGGACAGCGTTCCTTGATGATTTTACCCTTGCCTCCACATGTGTGACATTCGCTTTGGGTTTGCATTGTGCCGAGAATGGTGCGTTGCATGCGGGTTTCCACACCGCTGCCGTGGCATGTTGGACATGTTTCGAGTTCAGTGCCGTTTTTCGCGCCGGTGCCATTACATGCATTGCACGACACCATGCGTGGGATTTTGAGTTTCTTTTCCACGCCATGTGCCACATCTTTCAATGAGAGGCGAACACGAACTCGAAGGTCAGTGCCACGCTGCACGCGGCGACCACCACGGCTGCCACCGCCACCGAATCCGCCAAAGCCGAATCCGCTGAAAATGTCACCGAATTGTGAGAAGATGTCGTCCATGCTCATGCCGCCACCGCCAAAGCCTCCGAAGCCGCCTTGTTCGCCAGCGAATCCGAATTGGTCGTAGCGAGCTCGCTTGTCTTTGTTTGAGAGCACATCGTAGGCTTCAGCAGCTTCCTTGAATTTTTCTTCAGCAGCTTTCTTTTCCTCGTCGCTCTTGCCTTGTTGACGGTCGGGGTGATATTTGATGGCCAACTTGCGGTAGGCCTTCTTCAATTCGTCGTCGGTAGCGTTCTTCTGAACGCCAAGCACTTCATAATAGTCTCTTTTTTCTGCCATTTTTGCTGAATGTTATATTTATTGACCCACAACCACTTTTGCGTGGCGAAGTACTTTTTCGTTGATAGTGTAACCTTTCTGAACGGTGTCAATCACCTTTCCTTTCATGCTCTCTTCTGGAGCTGGGAAGGTGGTAACGGCTTCGTAGATATCTGCATCAAATTCCATGCCGGTAGATTCCATAGGCTTCACTTGCTGTGATTCGAGGTATTTCACGAATTTGTTGTAGATGAGGTTCACTCCGTCTTTGAGGCTTTCCAAGTCGGCGCTTTGTTCGAGTGCGCCCATTGCGCGTTCGAAGTCGTCGACCACAGGAAGCAGTTCAAGCATAGCCTTTTCGCCGCCGTTTTTGATAAGGTCGGCTTTTTCCTTGAGTGTGCGTTTGCGGTAGTTGTCAAACTCAGCCATCAAGAAAAGATATTCTTTTTGCGACTTTTCAAGTTCGGCTTGAAGGGCTGCTATTTTGTCCTCAGGAGTTTCTTCTTTAGCGGGCTCATCTGTTTCTGCATCTTGTTGTGCTTCAGCTTGAGTTTCTTCTTGCACTTCGTTTTGCAATTCTTCTTCTTTAGCCTGCTCTTGTTCTTTCTTGCTCATATTTCGTCTGAATTTGAATTTCATTTTTTGTTCGTATTTAGCATTGATATGCAAAAAGAATGCCAACTCTCATTGGCATCTCTAATTTTTCATTTAATTACATTGGTATGACATGATGACTATGTTCCTTCTGTGTCTCTGCCGCAGCTTCTGCCAATTCGGCACTGCGGAAAAGTGCGAAAATCGATGACCCCGACCCCGACATGGCGGAATATGTGGCTCCGGAATCGATAATCGTTTGCTTGATAGTGGCCAGTGATGGATATTGTGCAAATACGCTTTTCTCAAAATCGTTGACCAGATCAGCTTGCCATTGCTGCATGTCGGTTGCAAGAATTTCAGGGATGGTTTTTACCGATGGAGCGGGCGTGACTTGTGCATAGGCAGCCTTTGTGGGAACTGATACATCGGGTTTCACCAGCAGCATGTACCATCCTTTGAGGTCAACCTCCACAGGACTGAAAATGTCGCCAATTCCAGTGGCCATCATTGGCTTGTTGTAGATGAAAAACGGACAGTCTGCACCGATTTTTGCTGCCATTTCTGCTAATTTCTGGTCGGAAAGATGAAGCTCAAACATGTCGTTGAGCATCTTCATACAGAATGAAGCGTCGCTTGAGCCTCCACCTAATCCCGCACCGTCGGGGATGTGCTTCAACAAATGCATTTCCACAGGGGGCAGACTGAATTCTTTCTCCATCATTCTGAAAGCCTTCATCACGAGGTTTTTTTCTGTGGGGCAGTCTACCGTACGCCCGTGGCAGGTGAGAGTGGATTCTGTGCCTCTTGCGGGCACGATTTCCAGTGAATCGGTGAGCTGAATAGGGTAGAACACGGTCTCGATATCGTGGTAGCCATCAGGGCGGCGGTTCACGATGTTCAAGCCGAGGTTGATTTTTGCATTAGGGAATGTTATCATACTTGTAGATAGTTCATTATGTATGCAGTGCTCCTAAAGAATAGGGCCAAGCAGCCGGGCCATTGATTCGAGTGCTCGTTGACGAATTGGGCGCTTCACCCATTCCTCAAGCGATATTTCTGTGCAGCCACTTTCTGCATCGGCATTGAAGATTGTTTTCATTTTCTCGCAAAATGCTTTGCTGTAGATGAGTGCATTGCATTCAAAGTTGTGTTCGAAACTGCGGAAATCAAAGTTGGTTGAACCTGTGGTCACAAACTCGTCGTCGATAATCACGCACTTGGCATGGAGCATTCGTTCGGTGTAGAGATACACTTTGATGTCCGACGCAAGGCATTCTTTCACATAGGAAAGCGAAGAGTATTTCAGAATTTTGCTGTCGGGATAAAGAGGTATCATAATTCTTACATCCACTCCCGAAAGTGCAGCAGCTTGCAGTGCCGACATCATGCTTTCTTCTGGCAAGAAATATGGGGTTTGGATATAGATGCATTTTTGAGCCAGCGAAATGGCGCGTAGCATCACCATCGACATGCCGTTGAGTGGCTGTGTTGGACCGCTACTCACGATTTGCATACCCACACTGTCGGCGCATGAGGTGGGGAAGTCGACCTTTGGCTGCTCAAGAAGCATGCGTTTCATGAAATTCCAATCGATAGCGAACGACACCTGCAGGCCCTTCACGGCATTGCCCTCCACACGAAGGTGTGTGTCGCGCCAGGCGCGATATCCCTTTTCGCCAGTTACATAGCGGTCGGCAATGTTCATGCCGCCAATGTAGCCAACTTTACCATCGATTACCACCACTTTACGGTGGTTGCGCCAGTTGAGGCGGTTTGCCAATTGGGGGAAGGTCACCTTCAAGAATGGGTATGCTTCCACACCCTCTTTTCGCAGATGTTTGAAGAACGACGAAGCGATGCTCCATGAGCCCACATGGTCGTAGATTACTCTCACTTTCACGCCTTCGTGCGCTTTTTTGATGAGGATGTCGGCAATTTCCTTGCCTATTGTGTCGGCAGAAAAAATATAGTATTGGAAATCAATGTAATCTTTTGCAGCGAGCAGGTCGGCTTTCAGTTGGTTGAATTTCGCTTCACCCTCAGTGAAAATGTCTACCTTGTTTCCCGGCAAGAAATGAGGTTCGCCTATGGAATTGACCAGATTGATGATTTGCTTGCTCGATTCTGAAAGGTTCTGGGTAGTGTGGTCGGAATTGTCGAGCGAGGCCTGCACGCTGAGTTTCAAGCGATTGTTGCGTGATATCATAATCACGCTCTTGAGGCTTCTGCCGAAGAATAGGTAGATGAGAATGCCGATAACGGGCAGCAGAATGAGCACCGTGACCCAAGCGAGCGAGCGAACAGGATTGCGGTTCTCCGACACAACGACCACGATGCAACCGATTGTGGTGAGCACGTAAAGTGAAGTGACTACATAGTAGAGCACTGCATTTGCGTAAGGAAACAATTCGGATAAAATCATTGGTCGTGTTTAGCTATTAAAGGTTTATTAGTGATTTCAATCGCATTTCAATGGAAATGCCATTTGAGAAACAAAAAAGGCTACCACTACCTTTCCATCATGTGGGGTCAGGCTTATGATAGCTTGATTGCGCTTTTTATGTCAGCATAACCGAGGGTCACTTCACTACCACCTTGCGCGACCATTGGCTGTTGTAACGCACGATGTAGAAGCCTTTAGGCATGTCGACTGACACATGGTTGTC
>JAKSMA010000003.1 GCA_024400895.1 Muribaculaceae bacterium
GTCATAATATATTATGTATCTATAGATTGCAATTTCCGACTGCAAAATTACAACAAATTCTCCATGCATGCAAAGTAAGCGACTTGGTGTTTGACCCTTTTCCTGAGTTTGCCTATATCGTGAAATTTGCTTAACTTTGGTCCTGAAATTTATTCACATTTTTAATTTATTCATACGCTTATGAAAAAGATTTTTACTTTTTTCTTTGCTGCTGCTATTAGCGCAACAGCATTTGCTCAAGGTTTTGTTTCGCCAGGCAATGGCACGACCTACACGCTTGCCGACCTCGCAAAGATTGAAGGTACAGGTGTGTCGATGGTGGAAGGCGCTTGGCAACTCGATGCCGCTTTCACCATTTCTGACGGCGACGTTCTGAAGATTCAAAACAATGAAGTCGTTAAATTCAACCAAGGTATTCAGGTGGAAGTGCAAGGCACACTCAATTGCGCTCCAGCCGACACCGCACTCGTTACTGCTGTAGAGGGGACCACTCCTAAGGGCTTCCGCATGTATAGCGATAATGCAAAGGCTGTGCTCAAAAACACTCGTTTTGAATACGTGGGCTTCACTTTCGGCGCTGCTAATGGCAACATCAAGGCAGAAAATTGCACATTCTATAAAAACAACGCTTCTATCGCAAGTGGCGCCGCCATCAACTTTAGCGCAAGCGGCACAGGCAATGTGATTGACCGTTGCAACTTCCTTGAAGGCGCTACTGCTGCTGTGGGCAATGGTGCTAACACCCCAATCGGTATTAAGATTACCAACAGTTATTTCTACGCCAACAACAGCAAGAATTCTAACCGTCCACAAATCAACCTTACCAGCTATGGCACTGAAGATGTGGAAATTTCTAACAATGTCATCATTGGCGGACACTACACCAAGGTGGGCGGTATTGCTTTGAGCAACATGTTGGGCTACAGCTATTCTAATAAGGTGGTAGTGAAAAACAATCTGGTGAAAGAAAACCGCTACGGTATCAATATGACTGGCCCAATGAATATTGAAATCGTGGACAACGACATTATCGACAACATCTACGAAACCAATGCCAACAATGGCGGTAGCGCTATCAGCCTCTACGACTCTGCAGGCAAGGGTAAGGTGCTCGTGAAGGGTAACTTGATGCAAAACAACCTTTGGGGTATTACAGTTATCGGCGCTCCTGCAGTGAATGCCGGTAAGGTGGAAGACCCTGCTGCCGAAGACTACAACCCAGGAGAAAATGTGTTTATCAACAATGGTAATGGTGGCGTGCTCTACGACCTCTACAACAATGGCACCAGCACCGTTTACGCGCAAGGCAACATCTGGAATGTGGAAGTTCAAGACAGCGCAAGCATTGAGCAAGTGGTGTTCCATAAGGTTGATAACCCTGACCTCGGTTTGGTTATCTTCATGCCTGCTGGCAAGGTGGAACCAACTTCTGTTACCGACGTGATGACTTCTGCGCCAGTTGAAGCAGTTCGCTACATCGACCTCATGGGTCGTGAAAGCGCTGTTCCATTCGAAGGTGTGAACATTGTAGTGACTCGCTACACCGACGGCACCGTTTCAGCTGTTAAGCAACTCCGCTAATCGCTTCGTATTAGCAACTAAAAGAACTAACTCATAAATGTAAGAGGGGCAAGGGAACCGAAATCCCTTGCCCCTCTTTGTGCTTTGGTCCAAGAAATAAATGCACTTTCCGGGTTAAAATTGCTCAATATTCAACATTTTCGCTGCTGCTATGCATTTATTTCAAAAATGATGCGTAATTTTGTGGTTGTAAATATAAGCACAATATAAAATAGCTTGTAAAATAATCTATAAAATATATTGCAGTTTAAATTAAAATAATAAGATTATGGTTGACTATTACGAATATTCCATACCAGAATTGATAAAGCTGCTGGGAGCAAGATTCAAAGACTACCGTCTGCGTAGTAACATGACGCAGAGAGACGTTTCAGAGCAATCAGGCATTACCATAACAACAATTCACAAATTCGAGAACGGCAAGTCGGGCAACATTTCGCTTGGAACGTTCCTGTTGCTGATGAAGGCTATCGGCCAGATAGAAGCTCTTGACGATTTTATGCCCGAACTACCAGAATCCGCATATCTCATCAAGTCAGAAAAGAAGGTTCAACGAATAAGACACAAGAAATCATGATAACAAGCTCACTTAAAATACAGCTCTGGGGCAAGGAAATCGGTCGGTTGTCGTGGGATGGAAGGAAAGGCGTTTCGTACTTCGATTTCAATCCTGCTATTATCGGTAGCGAGCTTGATCCTTTCCCCATCATCGCTTCCACCAAGTCGGCAGCAAGCCGTCGTCCTATCATAGGCGACAAGGAAAAGAAACTTTACCGCAAACTGCCACCTTTCCTTGCCGATTCTCTTCCTGACGCTTGGGGAAACCAAGTATTCGAATGTTGGAGAATACAGAACGGCATCCGTGACCATGAAATCACACCTCTTGACATCCTCTCATTTATTGGCAAGCGAGGAATGGGGGCCTTGGAGTTTGTTCCGGAATCATCAGGCATAAAGCAATCCGAACATCTCAATATGAAAGCATTGACAGATTTGGCTCAAAAGATATTCACTGAACGAGAGAACGTAAAGATAATGCCAGAAGAGTCACTGACGATGCAATCCTTGATAGCCGTTGGCACCTCAGCCGGTGGCAGACAGCCTAAAGCCATCATTGCCGTAAATCCAAAGACAGGAGAGATGAGAAGCGGACAGATAGCTGGCCAGAAAGGTTTTGAGTATTGCATTCTGAAATTTGGTGACCCAGCACGTTCGTCTGCCGAACTTGAAATGGCTTATTATAAAATGGCAACAGCAGCAGGAGTCAGCATGATGCCATGCAAGCTTATTGAAGTGGAAGGACAGCAACACTTCATAACGCATCGTTTCGATCGTGACGAAGAACGCAAGATTCACATGCAGACACTGGCAGCCTTATACCCCGAAGCAGATAGCTACGAGCTACTGCTTATGGTATGTCGCAAGATGCGACTTCCTGAATCCACCCAGGAAGAAGTATTCCGTCGAATGGTGTTCAACATCCTTGCAAACAACACAGACGACCACAACAAGAACTTCTCTTTCCTGATGGACGAAAACGGCCGTTGGCAGTTGTCTCCAGCATACGACATGACCTATATCTTCAATGTGGGAGGCTACCTTCCTGATACTATGCACTGCCTTATGATGCAAGGAAAGCTGCAAGGTCAAACAAAAGAAGATGCTCTTACACTCGCCAAAGACAATGGTATCAGAAAGGCAGAAACCATTATCAACGAGGTTGCTTCTGCTATCTGCAAGTTTCGCACATACGCAGAAGAATGCGGTGTAGGTCAGCAATGGATTTGTGCTGTTGAAACATGCTTGAACAAGCATTTGTCGGATTGGGGCATCTTGCCTGACAGCAGTTCACCATCATTTGAGATTGATGGCATACTGTATGAGAATGTTCGTGTAGAGCAAACATACAAAGGCAATTTCCATCTTCTTTGCGAGACACAAGGAAAAGTGCGTAAGTTTGTTATATCAAAAAACAAAGCAGCGTATGCAGAGATTGAAGAAACAGGTTCGTCCAGCCTCTCAACAGAACAACTGCGCAAACTGGTAGAAACCTACCTTGCTAGGAGAATATAGATATTGATAAAGGGCGGCTTCGGTCGCACTTTTTTGTTCGCCCAGCACCGAACGTACTACCACCCCGATATTCAAGAGGGGCAAGGGAATCGGAATCCTTGCCCCTCTCGTTCGTTAGATTTAACAGATGGGCTGGCTGTGTGAATGGAGGATTGTTATCGCGGACTTTCAGCCCGCTTTGGTAGGGGGGCATTCCTGTTCCCCGGCCTACGCGTTCCGCTCCGACCGGGGTTATCGTTCGCTTACGCTCACATGTCGGGCCTTCAGCCCTATTGCGGATGTCCCGACTGAGCGTCTCTTCACCGCGCTCGCTTATGCGATATGACACAGCCTTACTCGTTTGTTTATTGACATTTCGTTATGCTAATATTGGTGAAAAGTGTTTCTGCTTTTTTTGTTGAGTGGGTTTGTAAGTGCTTGATTGATTGTGATGTGGTTTGGGTTTTGAATGAAAAAATGGCTAAAGAGAACCGTCCCCTTTAGCCATTTTTTTACTGGGCGAGGATGAGGTTGATGAGTGCTGTGACGTCGCTCACGTTCACCACACCGTTGCCGTCGATGTCGGCTCGGTTTTGTGGCCAGGTTGTGGTGCCGAGGATGTGGTTGATGAGTGCAGTGACATCACTCACATTCACCATGCCGTTGCCGTCGACGTCGCCCTTCAGGCTGTCGGCTTCGAATACCACTGTGAATTTCTCGTTTTGTCGCGAGCCTAAATAGAGGTAACCCATGCCGTCGGTTATTTTTTTGCTTCCGATATAGAAATTACCGGGCTCAGATGTTACTGTGGGCAGATAATAATACATGCCTTTAGATGGATCGGTGGTGATGGTATCGCCATTCACACCGAATATGTATTTTGTGAGTGTTGGGTTTTCGGTGTGGCGAGCCAAACGATAGTGGTTGTTAAGCGTGTAGTCGGAGAGGATTACGCCATAGTTTTTGGGCGTTTTGCCAATGCGCTTTGCATAGGCTTTTCCGTAATTGGAGTTGTAGTTGTCTATCATCCACGCCTTCAGTCCTGATGCGTCCCAGTCGACGGGATAGTTCACTGCCACGCAGGCGGTGTGGTCTGCACTGTGGAAATAGGCGTCGATTTGGTCAACAGGTTTTTTCGTGCTTGGCGAGGTGGCTGCGCACTTGCCCATCACAGTTTGATAGGTGGGAAGTTGAGTCCATGGCACATAGCACACGAAGTTTGCTGCATTGGCACCGAAGAAATCAACCGATGCACATGCCCATGTTGCGCCATAGGTAGGCTCGATGAAGAGTTCGGTGAGATTACGGCAGTTGAAGAATGCGTATTTCCCGATGCTGGTGACGGTGGCTGGAACGGTGGCCTTAGTGATGCCAGAGCTCTGGAAGGCCGAAACGCCAATCTTCTCAAGGTGCTTCATATTTTGCAGGTTCACATTCTTGATACTTCCTGCACCAAAACAGCAGCTGTCGCCGATTTCGGTCATCAAGAATTTTCTATGTGTGCTGAGGGTTTGGTCGGTTTCGTAGTCCGCTACATCGTAGGTGGGTGAAGCATTGTTCACGAAAGCATTGTAGACATATTTTGCTTTACCTGCGTAAGTCACTCCATCACGGGTTATTGGAGTGGTGGAAATGATGGTCATGCGGTAGGGCGATGTTTCGTGAGCGTTGTTGATGGTGAAGTCGTAGGCGCCTTTTTTGATGGTGCTGAACTTGCCCCAGTATTGGTCGCCAGCAAATGCCTGAACGCTGCCTACTGGCACATAAAGTTTGCACATTGAATTTACTCCTTCAAACGCGGCGTTTTTGTCGTAGCCGACAAGCGACGCGTTGTTGACGATGAATTCCCAGAGACTTCGGCAATTCGATATCGCGCTTCTGTCGAATCGAGTGACCGATGATGGAATCAGCAGTCTTGTGATATTTGTGCTGGCGAATGCGTATCCATACACATTTTTCACGCCATAAGGCAGAATCATGTCGCCCACAAGTCCTGAGTTGCTAAAAGCAGCATGATTAATTGTTTCCAAGCCTCGGTTCAATTTCACACTCTTGAGCATTTTCTGGTAACTAAAACCATGGGAGGTGCTAATGGCTTTGACGTTTTCACCAAATTCCACAGTGAATTTATGCTGCTGGATATCTTGGCCACCTTCGCGGTCAAATATGTCGGTAACGCTGGTCACTGCATATTTTCTACCATTTCCTTCCACGTAATCTGGGATTACGAGAGTGCCCTCAAAATTGGTGGTGTCGACACGTGAAACATAGCATTCGCCGTCGTAGTTAACCCCGAAGAGTGTTACTGGTTTTGTGGCGCTGTAAAGGGAATAATAAACACGGCCACGCTTATTGGGGTTGCTCGTTGCACGGAAGTTAAGTGCGCTTATGTCATAAGTCAGATTGGTGGTAACTTTGATAGCTTTCCAGTCTTTCCACTGGGCTAAACTTTTATATCTGCTTTCATTAGTGACATGTAAGCGATTTTTCGGGCAATTCAAGAACACATCTTCGCCCAACATCGGAGCACTGCTGTGTCCATTCACGGCCAAGTCGGCAAGGCTGGTGCAATTATAGAATGCTCTGGTCTGAATATCGCCTACTGAGGCTGGCAGACTCACGTAACTCAGTGAGCTACAACTTGCAAATGCGTTAGACCGGATGGTGTACGTTCCGTGAGGCAAGTGTACAGCCTTCACGCGGCATTGATAAAACGCCATTTCGCCCACATCCCAGAGCATTGGAGGGAAGTGCTCGTTGTGCAATTCGGTCCTTTCCAATCCTTCGGGGCAACGCAAAAGCGTGTGTTGTTCTTTGTTGTACAAGATGCCTTCCTTTGAAGAATAATTCGCATTGTTGGCGTTGACGACGATTTGCTTCAGCGAGAAGCATCGCTCAAAAGCGCGTGTGTCGATGCTGGTGACGCTGGCAGGGATGTTGACCGATGGAAGCAGTCGGCAATCGAGGAATGCCGAGAAGCCGATGGTTTTCACACCCTCGCCCAGTGTGAGCGAATTGAGTGCGTCGCATCGAATGAAAGCATGTTGGTCGATAGTGGCGGCCTTGGTCTTGAACGTGGTGAGTGATGAGCAGTCGGCAAAGGCATTCTTTCCGATGCGCTCAATATAGGTGCTATTGGAGAGGTCTACCGATTTCAGTTTTGTCTCGCGATAGCACGCCGAGTCGGCGATGGCTGTTAGTTTATACTGATAGGTGCCGATAGTGTACATACCCGCACTCGTTGCTGGGGTGTAGGCGCCATTTTTCGATGAGGCCATATTATCGCAATCAATGCCCACAAGAGTCACGCTTCCGGGCCAAGTGAGAGTTGCGCTGCTGGTCACGTTGAGGCAGGTTTCGTCGCTGCCAATGAGGTCGCACGCATATTTCGACTTTGTGACGTAAGTAAACTTCTGGAAAGCCGACTTGGCTTTGTATTTTTCTACAGAGTTATGGTCGAGTTTCGACACATAAAGATTCATGCCGGCATTGTTGGGGAATGCACTGCTGTTGAAAATAAACCCTGTGGGATCGGGCAGTGCCATGTACACATATTTCAGGCTGGTACACCCTGCAAAGGCGTTGCTGCTGATGTTGGTAACCGAACTCGGAATTTTTACTCGCGTCAACTTTGTGCAGCCATTGAAAGCATTGGCGTAGATGGTGTGTACACCATAAGGTATCTGCACTTCAGTGATATTGGTGGCGCCAGCGAATGCCGAAGCTTCAATATCGGTGACTTTGCAATATTCTCCACCTCCGATGGGTGCCCAAGGAATGGATGCCACGAGATTTTGAGCCGACTTGCCTGAGCTGCTCAAACCTGTTAATGACACTTCAGCGCGCTGGGTGGATGTCGCTGCATACTTTACGCGATAGGTGAAATAGCCATAGGAGAATGTTTCGCCCACGGCAGGAGCGGCAGCGGCGCCGATAGCCACCACCATCATCAAGATCAATAGTCCTAAATGTTTCATATATAAATATGTAGTTTTTTATCTTGGAAAGTTATCTGTAGAGTCGATAATGCTCTACTCCCAGATTCTATCAAAATGCTTTGACCTACAAAAATAATTAAAAATGTGCATATGATGCAAATGTCACGCTTTTTTTTTGATTGGCGGCTTCGGCTTCAAGAGAGATAAGGACGGATTTTTTGATTTATTTGCATTTTTGTTTATCTTTGCATGATTGTAATGCCCTCTTCGTGCGCTTTGGTCACAAAAGGGGGTGAAGAAGCGATAATTTGATACTACCAAAATGAAGAGAACCCTATTACTCGTTGCACTTATGATTACCTCGATGATGAATGCCGTGCAGGCTGAAGATGTGTTTACCACTAAAAATGGCAAAAAAGTTGAATTTGTGGCAGTGAAGCATGCCAGCATCAGAATCATCTACGATGATAAGGAAATTGAGATTGACCCTGTGACCAAACTGCCTCCAGTCACCGATTATGCCACCTTCCCCAAGGCCGACTACATCTTTGTGACCCACGAGCACTTCGACCACTGCGATGCCGAAGCTGTGAAAGCGCTCAGCAAAGAAGGTACAAAGGTGGTTGCTAACGCCAACTCTGCCAAGATTCTTGGTTTGGGCGAAGTGATGAAGAATGGCGACAAGAAGCAACTTGCTCCCGACATTACCGTGGAGGCTGTGCCTGCCTACAACACCTCGGAAGGCAAAACCCAATTCCACCCCCAAGGTCGCGACAATGGCTACATTCTCTCGCTCGACGGTTTCCGCATCTACATAGCAGGCGACACTGAAGACATTCCAGAAATGGCGAATGTCAGCGACATAGATGTGGCATTTATGCCATGCAACCAGCCATTCACCATGCTCCCTCAGCAATTGGCAAAAGCGGCTGCGATGGTGAAGCCTAAAGTGCTCTTCCCATATCACCTCAGCGAAACCAGCGTCGATGAGATTTGTGCCCAACTTCAAGGCCTCGATATCGACACTCGCATCCGCAGCTACAAGTGATAGGGTGCAACGGCAAAAGTTATGCATTAAGAATTATATGAAGCAGTGGCTTTTTTGCCTATCTTTGTTTCTTTCAAAACTGATAAATTTCTGTCATGAAGCAGGACGACAAATTACATAAGGCGCAAGGGGACACACCAGAAATGAAAAATTCTGGCGAACACCCCGCTAACGAACAAGTTCCAGAAAAAGCCTCCGTGGGCTCGCGTCGCGAGTTCTTTAAGCGTGCAGCCAAGGGCGCTCTGCCCATTCTGGCTTCTGTGTTCATTCCTTCAGCCATTGTGAAGGCGAAGGCTGAGACGCCACAGTATTGCGGCTTCGGTTGCTCATATTCATGTTTCTCAACATGTGTGGGCAGTTGCCAGGGCTCATGCATGAATACATGCACATTCACTTGCACGGGTGGTTGTATGGCCACTTGCACCACAGGCTGTCAAGGCACCTGCTCCAACACATGTGCCTACACTTGCACCGGTTCCTGCACCGTAGGTTGCCAAGGCTCTTGTAAAAATGGTTGTCAAGGCTCTTGCACGGGTGGTTGCAACACCTCTTGCCAGAATGGCTGTAAAGGAAATTGCCAGGGTGGCTGTCAAGGCACTTGCAAAACTGGTTGTCAAGGCACCGTTAAGCGTGGCACATCTGGTGGCGGTAGTTCAAGTGGCAGCTACAGTGGTGGCTATAGCGGTGGTGGCAGCAGCGGTGGCGGTTATAGCGCACCATGCGCAGGCTGTTCGGCCGCATGCTCAAGTTCTTGCTCAAGTTCATGCATAAATCACTGCTATGGAGCCTGTGGCTCTGCTTGCTCATCTTCTTGCTCTGGTTCATGTAAAGGCTCTTGCCAAGGCAACTGCACAAGCAACTGCACAATGAACTGCTCGGCAAGATGTACAGGTTATTCAGGTTAATCTCCTATGGCAGAAATCAAGGATAACACCCAAGTGTGGCTCGATGGCGAGGCGAAAAGCATCACCTTCATCGTGACCAAGGATTGTCAGCTCGCGTGCAAATATTGCTACCTTGTGGGCAAAAACTCCAAGGAACGCATGTCGTTTGAGGTGGCGAAGGCTGCTGTCGACTATATTCTGGGCAATCCCGAACTCTTCCCCGACCAATCTGTGGTTTGGGATTTCATAGGCGGTGAGCCGTTTATGGAAATCAATCTCATCGACCGACTTTGTGACTATATCAAAACTGAAATGTACCGCCTCAACCATCGTTGGTTCAACTCCTATCGTTTCAGTTTCTCCACCAATGGCATCAATTACGACAGTGAGCGTGTGCAACGCTTCATTGAGAAGAATCACACTCATTTGAGTATCGGTATCACCATCGACGGCACCCGTCGCAAGCACGACCTGAACCGTATCTATAAAGGCTCAGGGCTGGGCAGTTACGACGATGTGGTGCGCAATATACCGCTGTGGCTCAAACAGTTTCCTAATGGTGGCACGAAGGTGACCATCTCCAGCCCCGACATTCCATATATCAAAGAAAGTGTGCTCCACTTGTTCTCGCTCGGCATACATGAGGTGAACATCAATGTGGTGTTTGAAGATGTGTGGAAAGAAGGCGACGACGAACTGTTTGAAGACCAGCTGATGCAGCTGGCCGATGCCATCATCGACGGCGAACTCTACAAGGAGAATGTATGCTCGTTTTTCCGCGAAGATTTGGGCAAACCGCTCGATATCAGTTTGGAAAACAATAACTGGTGTGGCGCAGGCAAAATGCTCTCCATCGACGCCGAAGGCAACTTCTATCCATGCACCCGATTTGCTGCCTATTCGCTACGTTCGAAGAAGCCTATCATCATAGGTAACATACACGATGGCATCAACCAAAACCTTCTTCGCCCATTTCTCACGCTCGACCGCCTCACTCAGAGCCCGACAAAGTGCCTGTCGTGCGAAGTGGCTTCGGGATGCGCATGGTGCCAAGGCGAAAACTACGATGCCGCCGTCACGCCCACCATCTATCAGCGTAGCACGGCTATCTGCCTGATGCACAAGGCGCGCGTGAGAGCGAATAATTATTATTGGAATAAACTTTACTGCAAGATAGAACTCGACGGCGCACGGCCCGCAAAGCCGAGTTGCATCGCTTGCTCATTATAATCCACCCACCTGACAAGATGTTTGAATATTTGGTCATATTGCTCGACGAGGCTTCGGCATCATTTTGCCACTACGAAGCGCCTTCGCTGCAGGAGCGCAAACCCATCAGCGCCGACATGCTGAAGCAGGGCATTCGTTTTGCCATGCGTCAGAATCTTGCCATCCAGTTTGTGTATCCGCATTACGAGATATCTGATGAACTGGATGAACTTGTCCACTCCGTGGACCACTTCAAAATCATGCCTGCCGACATCGATGCCACCAAAGCCGATGTAGTGGTGGTGGATGGATTCAACTTCGATGCTGCCATCCGTTTGCAAAAGCCCACCACGCTGAGGGTGAAAAAGGATGAGTTTTTCGCGCGGTATCACGAACTGGTGCCGCTGTTGGAGGCTGTGCCTAATGTGAATGTGGTGTTCACTGATGTGCAGCACTTCACTGCCGCCGACCTCCAAACCTATAGCACCGTAATCAGTCTTCTGGCTGAGGAGGTGGCAAAAATGTATGTGGGCGACCTTTGTCCACGCATCAATCTGCTCACCGACCGCCTCTCGTTAAATGAAATGAACAACTGTGGAGCTGGCGCCACTTCACTCACCATGGCGCCCAACGGCAATCTTTACGCTTGCCCAGGCTTCTATTACGACGACCCAGAGAATTGCGTGGGCAATATTAACCAACGCGAACTTGAAATCCCCAACGGATATCTCTATACATTGGCCTCAGCGCCCATTTGCCGCCACTGCGACGCATGGCACTGCAAGCGATGTGTGTGGCTCAACCGTAAGACAACCCTGGAGGTGAACACCCCGTCGCATGAGCAGTGCGTAATGGCGCATCTCGAGCGAAACGCATCGGGGAAGATGCTGATGCAGATTCGCGAGCATGGCTCTTTCATGCCCGAGTGTGAAATTGAAGAAATTGATTATTTAGACCCATTTGATAAACGACATTTATGGTAACAAAAGAGAAAGTAGGCCAGGTAACAGCCGAAGAATGTGCCGAGATTTTGTTGCGCCTATTATAAATGTATTGGGAAGTGAAAATCTGATTTTTGCAAGAGAATAATAAAAATAGTAACTTTGCGCTATATCAAGACATGGACATATGGCATTAGCAATCGACATAGAAGACTTGTTGAAAAAGAATCGGGTGGAGTCTAACCGCATAGAGTATAAGAAAGGTTGGAATCCTTCCAGTATTTATCACACAGTTTGTGCTTTTGCCAACGACTTTGAGGATTTAGGTGGAGGCTATATTGTGGTGGGTGTAGATACGGACAATGACACGGGCTTGGCTATGAGACCAGTTGTTGGCGTTCCATTAGAGCAGATTGATGGCATTCTGCAAGAGATGGTGGGGTACAACAACAAGATTTCTCCTTATTATATGCCTCGCACAAGTGTTGAGTTTGTTGACGATACACAAGTTCTCGTGATTTGGTGTCCAGCCGGAATCAACCGCCCATATTCTGTTCCAGAGAATGTGGTGTCAAAGAAAGCCACAAAGGAGTATTTCTATGTTCGAAGCGGCACAAGCAGCGTGATTGCCAAGGGTGATATATTGGATGAGTTGCGTGATTTGGCAAATAGAATACCTTTTGATGAAAAAGGGAATCCTGATATACGTGTAGAGGATATTTCAACATTGCTGCTCCGGGAGTATTTAGTCAAAGTGAATAGCAAGTTGGCAAGCGAACTGTACACAAAGCCATTGGCTGAAATACTGGAGCAAATGGACCTTTTTGTAGGGCCAAGTGAAAACCGTATGTTGAGAAACGTTGCCGCTATGATGTTTTGCGAGAATCCGAGCAAGTTCTTCAAGCGCACTCAAATTGAAATTGTGTATTTCCCTGACGGTAGGTTGAGGAATCCCAACAATCTGTTTGAGGGGCCGATAATTACGGGCTCTATACCACAAATCATTGAAAGAACCCTTGAATATCTTAACCGGATGTTGGTAAGGCAATTTGTCGCAAAGCCGAAAGACGATTTCCGTAGCAGAAAATACTTCTCGTACCCATATCAGGCTTTAGAGGAAAGTGTGACTAATAGCATTTTCCATCGCGATTATAGGGAATGGGAGCCAGTGGTGATCACTGTAGAGCCTGATGGTGTCACTATTCAGAACGTGGGAGGGCCTGACCGCAGTATCTCTAATGCAGATATAAATCGATGCGAACTTCTCGTGTCCAAGAGATACCGAAATCGGAGACTTGGTGAGTTCTTGAAAGAATTGGGCATGACGGAAGGCCGCAGTACAGGTATACCGACAATTCAGAATGAACTTGAGGCGAATGGCTCACCTCGTGCCGTTGTCGTGACTGATGAGGACCGTACATTTTTCCGTATCACAATTCCTTGTCATGTTGCTGCTGGCAATCTTATTTCTGACATTTCAGACAAAGACAACACTCTCGTGAAATCTAAGCGCGGGCGCAAGAAAACTGCACCAAAAACTGCACCAAAAACTGCACTAAAAAGTGCACCAAAAATTCTCGCTGAAATTTCTGCTAATAAGCATATTACGGTTTCGGAGCTTGTTTCTAAAACAGGATACTCTCGCCGTTGGGTTTTGGAAACAATGAAGAAACTTCAAGAAAGCGGGAAACTCATGCGTGTTGGACCACGCAAAGGTGGACATTGGGAGATTGTTGAGTGAAAATTGATTATTTAGACCCATTTGATAAACGACATTTATGGTAACAAAAGAGAAAGTAGGCCAGGTAACAGCCGAAGAATGTGCCGAGATTAAGCAATTGTTTGAACGCCGCAACGGCCTCGTTGAACTCGTGAAAATCATCACTCCCGACAACGATGCTCTCTATGAGAAAGTGGTGGCCGACATGGGTGCAACCGCCACAAAATTCCAGCAGTGGTGGAACGAAAAAGCTGCCAAATATCAGTGGAAGAGCCACCCAAATGGCAATTGGGAAATTAATTTCGACACTTGCGAAGTGTTCCTCCTGATTAACCAATAATCCCAGGGGTAATTAATCTGTGAGGTTTGTTTTTTTACTGAACGATAATATCAAATAATATGTTGAAGATTAAATTTTTATTGTTGAGTGTGGTGGCGCTGGGCACCATGTGCTCTGTTGCGAGTTGCGCGAAAGCAAGTGCGGGCGATAACACAGAAGCGGATTCGGCGCGCATTGCCGACAGCACCTATCATATCACGCTCCTTTTTGCTGGCGATTTGATGCAGCACACTAAGCAAATCACAGTGGGCAAGAAGGCCGACGGCACTTACGACTACAGCGGCTGCTTCCAGTATATGAAAGATGAGATTGAACGAGCTGATGTGGCTATCGCCAATTTTGAAACCACGCTTGCCGGGCCACCCTACACCGGCTATCCTCAGTTTTGCTCGCCCGACCAGTTTTTGGTTGATAGCAAGAATGCCGGTTTCGATATTATGCTCACTGCCAACAACCATGTGTGCGACCGCTATGCGAAAGGCATCGAACGCACTATCCATGTGATGGATTCGCTGGGCGTGCCACATCTCGGTTCGTATGCCAATGCGCAAGAGCGCGAGAAGAAATATCCGTTCTTGCTCGAAAAGAATGGCTTCCGCATCGTGCTGCTCAACTACACCTATGCCACCAACGGCATTCCTACACGCAAACCTAATGTGGTGAACTACATCGACAAGAAGCAGATGGAAGCCGATATTGCCAAGGCGAAGACGATGAATCCGGATGCTATTATCGCATGTATGCACTGGGGTGTGGAATACACACTCAAACCCGTGACAGAACAGCGCGAACTTGCCAACTGGCTTTTTAAGCAGGGCGTGACACACATTATCGGCGGTCACCCTCACGTGGTGGAGCCTATGGAGGTGCGTGCAGATGCTAAGGGCGACAAGCATGTGCTGGTGTATTCGCTTGGTAATTTCATTTCCAACATGACCAAACCCAACACCACTGGCGGTATGACCGTTCGTCTTGAACTCACAAAGCATCACGGAAAGACCACACTTGCCAACTCCGACTATTCGCTCTACTTTGTGAGCCGTGGCGATGTTAACGGCCGTGGCCAGTTTATCGTGTACCCGGCATCGACTCCCGACAGTCAGCTCAACGCACACGAACGCGCCGTGAAAAAGCAGTTCACCGAAGCAGCTCGCGCCATGTATAAGCGCGACAACAAGAATGTGCAAGAGCGTCAAATACCTCTGAAGTAGCGGGTGCTAAAGTAGCAGAAAATAGAAATAATATCCCAATATAGGCGGTAACCAAAGGGCTGAAGACCTCTGGTTATCGCTTTTTTATTGTAAAAAATCCTGTGTTCGTCGTGCAAAATGAAGTGGTATGTTGAATGAAAACCGTAAGCGGTTCAAAAAGTTTACTATTTGTAGAAAAAGTAACTAAAATTGCGCAAAAATAGGATGTGTTTGCTTGTTTTTGTGTTTAAAATGCGACTGTTTGTTATTTGTGTTAAAATTTGAATGTTAAAATCATGTGAATTTTAACAAAAAAGATAGCCTGTTTAGGTGTTTGTTGTTTTAAATTTTAATTGAAAAGTTAAACTCTGACAAATTGAAACAAGTTTGTATTATTGTTTGTAATTTTGCAACCGAAAACTAGGTGTTATATTAAAAAATATAAGACAAAACTCATTTTTTGTACGGATACATTTTTTGTTACTCTTTTGTGAGCTTCAAAGATATTATGAATTGCGTGACTAAATGATTTATCAATATAAATAGTTAGTAAAGGCAGCGAATGCCTTTTTGTGAGATTTTTGCTTTTATCGGGAAATTTTGATTAAAGCAATGTTTGAAGTTTAATTTTTTATTTTTTTACTGTATGAAGAAGTTATTTTTACTGCTACTTCTCACTTGCTCTATTGCTGTGGGCGCTGCTGCCCAGAAGCTGATAAAGGGTCAAGTGGTTGACGCCTCCAGTGGGGAACCGCTGATAGGTGCAACAGTTCAACCTTCGGGTGGAGGTACAGGCGTGGCTACCGATGTCGATGGCAACTTTAGCATGCGTGTGCCCAACAATGTAAAAGCACTCCAAGTTTCTTATGTGGGTTATGTGACCCAGGCTGTCGCTCCGGAAGATGGGATGACTGTGAAACTCCTTCCTGGCTCCAACAGCCTCGATGAGGTGGTGGTGACAGCTCTTGGCATCAAGCGCGATGTGAAAGCGCTTGGCTATGCTGCATCAAATGTGAAAGGCGACGACATCGCCAAGACTCGCACTTCAGATGTGATGTCGAGTTTGGCAGGTAAGGTGGCCGGTGTGCAGATTCAATCTGGCGCTTCCGACCCAGGTTCGTCAAATTCTGTGGTTATTCGTGGTTTCAGTTCTATTGCTGGCACCAACCAGCCGCTTTATGTGGTCGACGGTGTGCCTATGAACAACACCGCAGTGTATAACAGCAACGACGCTCTCAACAATGGTTACGACTTCGGTAACGGCGCCAACGCTGTGAACCCCGATGATGTGGAAAGTATGACCATCTTGAAAGGTGCTGCTGCTACAGCACTCTATGGTAGCCGTGCAGCCAATGGTGTAGTGCTTATCACCACCAAGCAAGGTGTGCGTCAAGAATCGGGTGTGGGTATTGAATACAATGGCGGCTTGCAATGGGAAACAGTGCTCCGCGTGCCTCAGATGCAAAACGATTTCGGTATGGGTTGGTATGGTGAAAAGACCGACGACGAAAACGGTTCTTGGGGACCAAAATTTGATGGCTCAATCCTGAGATGGGGTACAATCTACAACAACACCCAACAAATCAAGAGTTACAAGGCTATACCAAGCAATATCAAGGACTTCTTTGATACAGGTTTCCGCTACAACAACAGCATTTCGTTCAACGGTGCTACCGACAAGAGCACTTACTTCGTGTCGTTCTCTCATGTAAAGGACGATGGTATCATCCCTTACAACAAAGACACCTATAAGAAGATGACCGTTTCGGCTCGTGGTTCACACCGTGTGAAAAATGTGACCTTCAGTTCTTCGCTCAACTATGCATTCCAGCAAAATAGTTTCGTGACTACTGGTCAGGGCACTGGTTCGATGTACAACTCAATTATGCAAACTCCTCGCGATATCTCTATTGCAGGATTGAAAGACTTGGACAATATTTTCAACACTCCAGGCTACTACTACACACCTTATAATGTGCTCAACCCATATCAGCTGATTCTCGACAACTTGAATGGCTACGAAAGCGAACGCTTCTATGGCAAGTTCCAACTCGATTGGGATATTATGCAAAGCCTCAAGTTCTCTTATCGCATTGGTCTTGACACAAGTGTAGGACACCACGAAACTGGTACGCCAAACTATAGTGCTCTTTACAAAAACACTCCAAACTATGCTGATGAGTTGGAAAGCATGACCGGTGGCTATAGCACAGAAACCACTCGCCGTCGTGAAATTAACCAAGACTTCATGCTCACTTTCGACAAGGATCTCAATAGCGACTTCCACTTGAATGCTCTTGCTGGTTTCAACGGCAACGAACGCCGCTATTCATCGAACACCTCAAGCATCACCAACCTCACCATTCCAACATGGTACAACATCAGCAACTCGGCTGGTATTCCTTCAGTGTCGCAATACACTTGGAAGCGTCGCCTCTATGGTGTATACGCCCATGTGGAAGGTGCTTACAAAAACCAACTCTACCTCACATTGGAGGCTCGTAACGACTGGTCGTCGACTCTTCCTGTAGGCAACCGCTCATTCTTCTATCCAGGTGTGACCGCAAGTTGGATTTTCTCAGAGAATTTCACTCCTGAACTTAAGAATGTGATCGACTTTGGTAAGTTCCGCGCATCTTGGGGCAAGACTGGTAACGATGCAAGTGTGTATATGACCAACTCAGTATATGGTCAGGCTGGTGCATCATCTACAGGCTGGGGTTCATCCAACTTCCCATTCACCAAGATTGGTGTTGATGCTTACACCTCAGGCAATGTGCTCGGTAGTGCAAAGCTCAGTCCTGAAATGTCGACTGAATTTGAATTCGGTTTGAATATGGCATTCCTCAAAAACCGCGTTTCTTTTGATGTGACTTACTACAACCGTAATTCCGACAAGCAAATCACCACATTGAGCATGGACCCTGCATCGGGCTACACATCTCAGAATGTGAACTTGGGTAAGATTCGCAACCACGGTTTTGAAGCAATGGTTACAGTGGTGCCTGTTCGCACTCGCGACTTCTCTTGGAACCTCAATGTGAACTGGACCAAGAACTGGAATAAGGTGCTCGAACTTCCTGACGAACTTGGCGACGAAGTGGAAATCTATGGTTTCTCTGGTGGCACAGGCCTCTACGCTATCGAAGGTAAGGAAATCGGTATCTTCAAGGCTTACCAAGCGCTCCGCGACGATCAAGGCCGCATCATCGTGAACTCTAACGGTATTCCTCAAAACACACCAGATTTGGTGGAATGCGGCTCTATGAACAACTTGTATCAACTGGGTGTGGGCAACACATTCACCTACAAGGGTGTGAGTCTTTCGGTTGATTTCGACATTCGCAAGGGTGGCGTGCTCTTCTCAAGAACTAAGAACATTTCTTACTTCACCGGTAACGCTATCCAGACCGCCTTCAACGACCGTAACCCATTCGTTATTCCTAACTCTGTGAAGGAAGGCCCCGACGGAAAGCTCGTAGAAAACGACATTCCTGTCACTGCCACCCAGCTCTATAACTACTGGAACAACGGTGCGTGCGATATGGGCGCAAGCGACCTCGTTGACAAGTCGTATGTGAAACTCCGCTCAGTGGTTCTCCGCTGGGAACTCCCAAGAAAGTGGCTTGCTAAGACATTCTTGACTGGCGCAAGCATCTCATTCTTCGGCAACAACTTGCTGATGTGGACTCCATCAAGCAACACATTCATCGATCCTGAAGCATCAACCTTCGGTAACGACCTTGAAGGTAACTTCGGTGAATACAGTGCTACTCCAAGTTCTCGCAAGTTTGGTTTCAATGTTCAAGTTAAATTCTAAAAGAGAGGACATACAATTATGAAAAAGATATTATATTCGGCCATTGCTGGCCTTCTCGCCCTGAGTAGCTGTAACTTGGATATCAATGATAATCCAAACTACCCATCAAGCGGCGATATCACTCCTGCTCTCCAATTCCCTGCAGCTGTCAATAGTGTTGCCGACGCGGTGGGCTCACAAATGTTTATCTATGGTGGCTTCTTCTCTCAATATTTTGAGCAAATGCCAGAAGCCAACCAATACAATGATATTGCAGAGCTGAACATCGACGAGTCAAAGGACTTGTTCACTCGCGTGTATCGCTCACTCTATGCTGGCGCGCTTCAAGACCTTCATGAAATCAAGGGCAAGACAAACAACACAGCCGACCTTTTTGCAGTGGCTGTAATGCGTGCTCAAGCATTCCAATTGCTCGTTGATAACACCAGCGAAACTCCTTACACCGAAGCTCTTCAAGGTAGCGCCAACGCAAACCCTGCTTACGACGATGGCAAGACCGTGTACGAAGGAGTGCTTAAAGAACTTGATGAAGCAGAGGCCGCACTCAAAACTTCCACAATGGAAATGACCGACCCATTGCTTCAAAAAGATGTTGATCAATGGAAAGGATATGCCAATGCCCTCCGCTTGCGTATGTATATGCGTCTTATCGACGGTGGTGTGAACGCTGCTGAATACACCGCAAAGGCAAAGGCTCTCGTGGCTGCAGACAAATTCTTCAAAGGCGATGTGAAGTGGGATGTTTATTCTCCAGTGGAAGGGCAGTTCAACCCTTGGTACGACACCAAGTTTGCATTGAACACCAACAACTTCTGCGCTGCTTATCCAATCGCTTCTTATATGAGCGAAACAGACGACCCACGTATCGCCTACAGCATGTCGCCTCGTGCATCCGACAACACTTGGGCAGGTCAGTTCCCTGGCGCAAAGCAAGGCAACATCTACGATCCATCATCTCACAAAAACAACAGCGTGAGTGCAATCAATGTTGAGTCGTTCAAGGATGCTCCTATCTATCTCTTCACTCAAAGCGAGCTGAAATTCCTCGTTGCAGAAGTGGAATATCGCTTCAACAACAATTCTACAGCAGCCAAGGACGCTTATGAGGAAGCTGTAAAGGCCGATTTCAATAGTCGTGATATAGCAGGTGCAGAGGAATTCCTTGCTGCAGCCGGCAATTGGGACGCAGCTCCTCAAAAGCTTGAACTCCTTTATATGCAAAAGTGGGTGGCATTTCTGATGCGCAACCACATGGAAGCATGGTCGGAAATCCGACGCACAGATGTGCCAAAGTTGTCGAAGTTCACTGCAGCCGAAATCAATGCCTCTCCAGCAGCCTACACTCCTGGCGAACTCATCGCTCCAGACGTGAACTATTATGGCAAGGGCAATATTGCAATGCGTGTGCCTTATTCAAGCGCTTCTCGCAGCTACAATTCCAACACTCCAGCTGCAAAGATGATTTCTGAGAAGGTGTTCTGGGATGTTAAATAATAAAAACAGCAATCGATTATGAAAAAGATATTTTTATATAGTTTGATGGCACTTTCGTCGGTGGGTTTGTTCACTTCTTGTAACGACGACCACGACTTGTTGACCGATACCAAAGTTACCCACTTTGCCGACATCGTTCTTCTCGGCGACGAAGAAGTTGTGCTTCAGGCTGGCGACGCCTGGACAGATCCAGGCGTGAAGGCTTCAATTGGCGATCAAGATGTGACCGACCGTGTGGTTGTTACTGGCCACGCAAGTGCTAATGAAGGCGGTATCAACTCTCTGACCTATACAGTAAAGAACGACGATGGCTTCGCGACATCGGCTTATCGCACTGTGTATGTCTACGACAAGAAGAATTTCCAAAGTGCCTACGATGCAGCCTCTTCTTTTGGCTCCCGCAAATTCAGCGGTCTGCCAGTGAGCATCTGCAAAGTAGAAGGTAATGTGTATCACATCAGCGACGCACTTGGTGGTTTCTATGCATTTGGTCGCTATCCACAATATTTGGGCGACAATTACTCTTGGGCAGATGGCTTCATTGAAAATGCCGATCAGCCATTCTCATTAGGTGCCTACATCATGCTCAATGCTGATAATTCGATAGAAATTCTGGAATACGACGAATGGTATTGGACTCCTGACAACCCAGTTTTCTTGTCGGGCACTTACGATCCTGCCACTGGCACAGTCGAACTCGTTTACGATTTCGGTGGAACATTTACAGTTACTTTAACCAAATAACAGAAAGGAAACAGAAATATGAAAAAGTATATTTATATTTTCACTCTCGCTCTCGTTTCGGCATTCTCTTTCACCTCGTGTGGTGTGGAGACCAATGAAGAACCTGGCGGTACTGCTGTTCAGAAAATGGCAGGTAACTGGGATGTGAACGTCGTAGGTGTAAACGATGCGGGCGAAGAGGTGGTTGATTTTGGCGAAGCCACTATCTACACCTACAACACAGTGGATAACAGCGCTGCAAAAATGTGGCTCGACGACCGCAACTCGTTCTGGGCATTCAAGTTTAAGGTGGATGTTAACTACGAACAGCGCTCGTTCTCTTGCGCAGAGGTTGACTACGACGAGGCTGGTACAGGCACTGCAGTAGTGACAGGCGGCAAGGTGCTTGAAGGTAAGGCTACCAACTTGCATGGAATGCCTAACGATAGCATCGTGTTCTATGTCGACTTCGACGATGCCACTGATTACTACAAAGCCTACGGATTCTCCAAATTTAAGATATCTGGCCAGCGCCATACAGGCTTCTATGAGTAATCATTGAAGATATTTGAAAATATGCCCGTGAGGGTGTTCTCATAAACACTGGTTTCGGGAGTGAAATTGATGAAAGTCGGTTTCACTCCTGTTATTTTGTAGGTGGCTATCCAGGAGCTTTGGTTGCTCTGCTGCTGGGTTCCGGACAGAACGTGGATGCTCCTTGCAAATTAGTGCTCTCCGTTTTAGTTCTTGGGCAGCTTTTTTTGGGGGTGTTTTTCTTGAAAATATGGGTGTTTGGCGTGAAAATCGGGCGGTTTGTCTACTTTTTTTGTGATTTGTGGGATGTTTACGTAATTTTACTATGGAAAATGATTATTGATGGATTCATGAAATCTATTACAGATTGTTTTTCACAATTTATATAAAGTTTGTAAGAGTGATTTTTCATCTTCCTTCGCAGTGATGCGAGGGGAGTTTTTTTTGTTATAGTTGAGTGCTTTTTCTCAGTTCTTTGTTCGAGTTGAAGAAAATGTGAATGATAAATGGTGTTTGTTGTGATTTTTTACTTATCTTTGCAATTCACAATATTATAATTTGTAAGGAAAAAACAGGCATAATATACTCTATAAATACAACTAAGAATAGATGGTAATCGGTTTTGATGCTAAATATATGCTCGACGATAAAGGCGGGCTTGGACATTACGGACGACTCTCTCTCGAAGCACTGACAGAACATTGCCAGCGTAACGACTACATATTATACACTCCCGATACACACGATGGAACCACTGGCATTAACAAACTTCTTGTTCATGCCTCAATCCACCTGAAAACCCCGCATAGCGCATCTTTTGGCGACAAGTGGCGTACAGGAAAAGGTATTCTAAAAGATGCCCATCGACATGGTGTTCAGGTTTTCCACGGGTTATCGGGCATGTTGCCAGAAGGTATTGAAGATTCTGGTATGGCTACGGTGGTGACCATTGGAAGCTTGCTTCACAAGCGTTATTCGGGTGATTTTTCGTTCTTTGAAAAGATGCGCATTAATCGTCAGTTGAAGGCTACGCTCAAGCGTGCCGACGCTGTGGTGGCCATGAGCGAATTCAGCAAGCGTGAAATTATGGAGCACTATGGCGTGGCTGCCGAGAAAATTCGTGTGATTATGCCGGTGTGCGAGTCGCACTTTTCTAAGGAATTGTCGGAGCAAGTGATGGAAGTGCACCGCGCCAACTACGTATTGCCCGAAAAATACATACTGGCTTCAGGCAATTTCGATGAGCGCCATAATCTCACGAAAGTGGTTGAAGCTTTGGCGAAAATTGACGATAAGGATGTGTGTATGGTGATAGTGGGGCATCGCAACAGCTATTACGAGAAGCTCAAGCAGATGGCTTCGCAACTTGGTGTGAGTGGCCGCATCGTGCGCATAAAAAAAGTGCATGAAACCGACCTTCCTGCTGTCTACAAGATGGCCTCGGTGGTGGTTTGCCCATCTCGTTATGAATGTGCGAGTCTCTCCATTCCCCGTGCCTTTAAGGCCGAGGTGCCAGTGGTGGCTGCCACAGGCTCGTGTATGGAGGAATACGGCGGTGATGCAGCACTGTATTTCAGTCCTGATTCTGCCGATGAGTTGGCTGACGCTTTGAATCGTGCTTTGGGGGCGGAGCGAGAGGCTCTTTTGGAGGCAGAGAAAGTGCAGGCAGAGAAGTTTGCTTCTGCCCGACTTGCTAATCAGTTGAACGAACTCTATCGTGAACTCAAAGACAATTTGAAATAATCATCTCAAAATATAATGGCAAAAATCGGCAATATCGACATTGAAGCACGCGCACGTGCCGGACGCGAAAATTTCCTTAAAGGCTACAATTGTGCTCAGTCGGTGATTGCTGCGTTTGCCGACGTTTATCCCGCCGCCGACATCGACACGCTGCTTCGTCTTGCAGCATCGTTTGGTGGTGGAATGGGCCGATTGCGCATGACTTGTGGTGCCGTGAGTGGCATGTTTATGCTCGCGGGCCTTGAGAATGGCAGTGCCACCCCGGGCAATCTTGATGCTCGCACGCGCAACTACGCCCTCGTGCAAGAACTGGGTGCGAAATTCACCGAAGAAAATGATTCTATGATTTGCGCCACACTGCTGGGATTGCGCACTGGCGCTATCGAGCCACCTCGTCCCAGCGAACGCACAGCCGAATACTATCGTCAGCGCCCATGTCCTCGTCTGATAGAAAGCGCTTGCCGCATCTATGCCCAGCATTTGGCGGAAAAGAAATAATAGAATAAGAAGAGAGAGAAATTAGATGTTAGAAATTAGAGCCCTATGAGCCCTCTTAGATTTCTAACCTCTATCTTCTAACCTCTAACCTCTAACCTCTAATTTCTGACTTCTAATTTCTAACATCTAATTATTTATTGTAACTTTGTGGTGTAGAATTAATTTTGCTGACTATGAAACGATTTTCTCTCATACTTATGATGCTTGTGCAAGTGGCTGCGGCGCTTGCTGGAAAGCATGTGATGATTAGCGACACGCTCACTGATTCAAAAATATATCCTGGCACAGTGCACACTCTTCAAGTGTATGTGCCCGACCAGTACACAGGCGAGCAGCCCGCTTGCCTCTTTGTGGGGCTCGATGGCGTGCTGTGCAATGCTCCCACGGTGATGGACACCCTTATTTCGCAAGGCAAAATGCCCGTTACCATTGGCGTGTTTTTGCAGCCGGGCAAGATAACCGATGCCATGGGCAATGTGGTGCGTTACAATAGGAGCAACGAATTTGATCGCACGACCTCCACGTTTGCCGAATTCATTGAAAAGGAAGTGCTGCCCGAAGTGAAAAAACTTTCGGATGGCAGCGGACGTGCAATCAAGATTTCACATCATCCCGAAGACCACATGATTTTCGGTTTGAGTAGTGGCGGTATTGCCGCGTTTATGGCGGCTTGGCACAGACCTGATATGTTTTCGCGTGTGTTTAGTGGCGTGGGCACATTCGTGAGTATGCGTGGCGGTAACGAGGTGCCTATGTTTGTGCGAAAAGGCGAGCCACGTGCACTGAAGGTGTGTTTGCAAGACGGCTCCGCCGATGCTTGGAATCCGCTGTTTGGAAGTTGGTATGAAGGCAACCAGATGCTGGCTTCAGCACTCGATTTTGCCGGTTACAAGACGAAATACGACTGGAGCGACGGCGGCCACAATACCAAGCGCGCTACTGAAATCTTTCAGGAAGTGATGGAATGGATGTGGGAAGGATGGCCTGCCGACATCGTGCCGGGCACCACACAAAACGATTTGCTCAGCAAGGTGCTCGTGCCCGACAGCGAATGGGAAAAGCCCGACACCGTAGTGAAGATGCCAAGCACTTGGGGCAATATGGTCTACTATCCAGATATGAGCCTCGGTGTGAAGGTGGTGAAAGGCAGCAATTGCCTGAACCAAGTGGTGGTCGATGATGGCCAGAATATGTATGAACAGCCTTTCTACTGGTTGCACAGTTATGATAATTCGCAACTCGAAATCGGTCCGATGGAATTTGACGCCGACGGTAACCTTTGGGTCACCACCAACGCCGGCATCCAGATTTGCGACCAGAATGGCCGTGTGAGAGGCATCATAAGCCTTCCAAATCCTGCCGAGAAAACCAAATGGAAATCAATTAAGATTGAAGACGGTGCTGTGATTTTGATGGATGAAGAGCAGAATGCCTATGCACGCCCATTCCATGTGAAGGCTCCTCAAGGCGGTGTCCGCCCCAAGAGCCAAGGTCAAGGCTGATTTTTTTGAGAAATCAGATATTAGAAGTTAGAAATCAGATATTAGAAGTTAGAAATCAGATATTAGAAGTTAGAAATCAGATATTAGATATTAGAAATCAGATATTAGATATTAGATATTAGAAATTAGAAATTAGAAATCAGATATTAGAAGTTAGAAATCAGATATTAGAAATTAGATTTCCCCGAGCGCTCAGAGTCATCTGCGACCGCTCGGGGAAATTTATCTTCACACCCCTCTGATATATAGGATGCTATCAAACAACAACATTCGGCGGATGGGAATTTGTGGGCTGGAGTAAACGAAAGAGTCCGTTACTTCATTTTTTTATTTCTCTTCTTAAGAAATCCTGCATTGCAACGATTGAGTTCATTTTACATTTAATTGCATCAGCATATAGATGATACGAATTGGCTATATGTTCAGCTTCAACTTTAATTTGTTCAATGGAATATCCTTTTGATTTCATTTCTGCCATTCTTGCAAATGTAAGAGAAATAATATCAGACAACTCCAATAATATACTGTCTATCTTATTAAGTTCAAACTCTTTTGTAATTCCTGAAAAATCATAATACAAAAGAATTGCATTTTTGTTTTCTTTAGATTTCTCCTGAAAGCCATTAACTCCATCAATAGCCTTTTGTAATAGCTCTATTTGTGCAAGTGTGGGTTCGGATGTAAACTTTTCCATAACTGATTTGAGAGAATATAACACTTTCCACATCCCTAACAAATGTGCCATTGCATCTTCCATTACTTCTAATTGGCGTTGGAGGATGATTCTCTTTCTGTCTCTTGTGTATTGCCTTTCAGATGATATGAAATCAAGTGCCCATTTTAAAACTAATGAAAAAATGGGAACAATAGCGCCTAATATTAAAGACAGAATCAGTGTAGTATCCATATTGATAAACAATTTCGCATTTTTTTTTAGTTTATATTGAGAAATTCGTATGCTGTAATGTTTTGGCGAGAGCCACGTGAGGCTACACTCTTGATGAGACAAGGGCATAGGCAACCCTCTTAGGGCTTGTGGAGCCATTTAGTACGCTCACGTCAGTAACTTGGTAACAGATTATTAAATGAACAAAGGCTATAATCTGCGCGCGTACATAAGTAATAATGAGTAGCAGCTTCCAAAGAGGAAGGCCCTCTTATTTCTTTTGTGATAGATCGTTCTCAACTATATATGATTAACTATTACTAGTTGTATTAACTATTTTTTTTATAGTAGTATCTGTAAACGTGCGCCAGATTTCGAGCTTCACCGTCTTGTAGTCATCGAAGAGCTGACCGACATGTTCTATCTCGACTACCAAGCGGAGATCGTTCTTGTCCTCGCTCTCTTGACCTTCCTTGCGCTCGCCAAGTCGTGCAATCTTAATATAGTAAAGGTCGCGGATGCCCTTGCCCGAGAGGTACGGCATGAAGTAGTAGAGCTTGTTGAGCGCAACAGTGGTCGGGAACTTCTTGCCTGTATAGTAAATCTTGGCAGAGCCATCAAGGTACTGCTCCCAATTGTCCTTCTTGACGTTGCAAATGAGGAGGTTCTTGGTAAGGTCGATAGGCAGTTGTTGGTGATTGCGTTTCGTACCGTACTCGATCTCAGTATCCTCGCGAACTATGCAATTCTGCGTGATTGGCTCAAGTTCGTACTGTTCAAAGAGGTCAAGGAAACTAAGCTGTAGGTGCTTTTCTTTTGCGGTTTCCTTCTTCTCGACAGGTTTCTCAAGCGTCTCACGTGTAAGGCGTCGATTGATGATTTTGTGCCAAATGGAACGAGCCAATTTAACCTCATCTTCAGATAATCCCATTCCTTGGCGAAGAATGATTTCATCGGTATAATCGAGAATCTCGTCTGCTGATGCTTTTCTACGGAGCATACGATCGAGGGTATCAAAGATTTGCTCATTTTCCTCCCGATAAGGCAGATAGATTCCACCAACCTCGCTCGGCATGAGTTCAAGGCATCCACCACCGAAGTTGCGACCAAGTATCTCTGCAAATGCAAACGATAGTGAATTGTAGTAACTTGCCACAAACGCTTTCTTGTTCACACCTTCCTTTATGAAGACTCTATGCATGGTGTCTGTAGTATAAGCACCTGCCTCGTTGAACACGAACTTCGGATAGAGGTTGTTGCGACGAAGGAATAAAGCATCAGAAAGTTTTATGGAAGGAATAACCCACCATTGTTCTCTAATACTTGTCTTGTACCCCTTGTCAATGTCTGCAGCTTCGCCATTTTCAAGATATGCCCTAACACCTTCGTTTCCATTTTTTTTGGCGTCAGGAGTGAACACCAGAAGATGAGCTTTTGCCTCAGAATCGACATTTGCTTTCCAGTCGCGTTTTGTAAAGCAAAGGCTATTTACCTGCACGCTTCTTCCAACCATCGGACGCGCATATTCTTCCAGCTGGAACATACTCACGACCGATTGTGGCACGGTGAAGAAATCATTTGAACCTGTAGTTATGCCAACTTCTACATTTG
>JAKSMA010000030.1 GCA_024400895.1 Muribaculaceae bacterium
ACTGGTGGCCGACCTCTACAAGCCTAAAGGCGTGGATGGCCCATTTGCGGCTCTCGCTGTGAGCGGCCCGTTTGGTGCAGTGAAGGAGCAGTCGAGCGGCCTCTATGCACAAACTATGGCGGAGAAAGGCTTTCTTACCATAGCTTTCGACCCTTCGTTCACTGGCGAAAGTGGCGGTCAACCTCGTCGTGTGGCTTCGCCCGACATCAACACAGAAGACTTTCTGGCGGCAGTCGACTATCTGGCTACTCGCTCTGATGTTGATACCGACAAGATTGGCATCATCGGCATTTGCGGCTGGGGAGGCATCGCATTGAATGCAGCAGCCATCGACACCCGTATCAAGGCCACTGCTGCCATCACAATGTATGATATGACTCGCGTGGCTGGCAATGGCTACTACGACAGTGGCAACAGCGAAGAAGTGCGCCATGCCATGCGCGAGGAGGTGAGCAAGCAACGCACCGCCGAATACAAGCGTGTGCTCGCTATGGGGCAGGCAACTGATGACAATGCCGAAGGCGCTTATAAGCGTGCGGGTGGCGTGGTCGACCCTCTCCCAGAAGGCGCACCTAAGTTTGTGAAAGATTATCATGCCTACTATAAGACACCTCGTGGCTATCACGCTCGCTCGGGCAACAGCAACGACGGTTGGAATGCTACAGGTCAAATGGCGTATTTAAATGCGCGTTTCCTTCACTACACCAACGAGATTCGCTCGGCTGTTTTGGTGATGCATGGCGAGGAGGCACATTCTCGCTACTTCGGTGAAGATGCTTTCAAGAATATGATGAATGGCAATCCTGTGCCAGACAACAAGGAATTGCTCATCGTTCCTGGAGCCACTCACTGCGACCTCTACGATGGCGGCGACAAGCATTTTATACCTTGGGAAAAACTTGCCGATTTCTTTAAAATTAATCTCAAGTAATCAAGTTGGGCATGAAGAGATTATTTTTATTGTCGGCTACAGTTTTTTTTTGCTATTTTTGCGATGGCACAAACACAAGTGAAAGTCACAGTTAACGGGCATCAGTTTGTTGCCTCTGTTGAAAATACTGCCACAGGCAATGCCTTTGTACAGAAATTGCCTCTCACACTCACGATGAGCGAACTCAATGGCAACGAGAAGTATGCCTATGGCGTGCAGCTGCCCACTGAATCGCAGTATTTTGGTGTGGTCAATGCTGGCGACCTTCTGCTATATGGCTCAAATTGCTTGGTGTTGTTTTATGGCGAGGCGGGAGGATTCAGCTACACTCGCGTGGGGCGTCTGCTTTCAGTTGAAGGCTTGGCGCTGGCGTGTGGCAACGGTGATGCCACTGTCTCTTTCGAACTCGACGACCCGACAGGCGTGACCGATATCAATGCAGAGAGGCACCACTCGGGCATCTATTCTCTCTCTGGGCAGCGCTTGAGGGAGGAACCCGAAAGTGGCATCTTTATAAAAAACGGCAAAAAAGTAATAAAATAAGTTTTGATGAAAGAAATCACAATCAATAGCGTACAGGAATTCAACGACATGTACGGCATCGAAACACTCCATCCACTGGTTTCGGTTGCGCGTGTCACGGAGCCTAAAGCGCTCGATGAATGCCTGGTGCACTATGGGGTGTATGCCTTGTATTTGAAGGAAAATAAGGGGTGCATCCTTTCCTACGGGCGTACGCCATACGACTTCGACGAGATGACCGTCACTTCGTTCGCACCTGGGCAGACGGTGCATGTGGAGCCAAACCCTGCTGTACCCATTCCTGTTTGGACGGCGCTCGTTTTCCATCCCGATTTCCTCAAGCGCACCGCTCTCGGCCGTCAGATGTCGCGCTACGAATTCTTTGACTATTCGAGTAGCGAGGCTTTGCACCTTTCCACTGCCGAGGTGGAGGTGTTCCGTGGTGTGCTGGCGATGATTTCCCAAGAATTGCAGCACCCTATCGATAAACATACGCGAGAACTCATTGTGTCGAATATCGAACTGCTGCTCAACTACTGTCTGCGCTTCTACGACCGACAGTTTATCACTCGCGAAGAAATCAACCATTCGGTGGTGAAGAAGTTTGAGATGCTTCTGAAGGACTACATCCTGAGCGAGGCGTCGCAGAAGGGGCTTCCGACGGTGGCATATTTCGCAGAAAAGTGCTGCCTGTCTACGCCGTATTTCGGCGAACTCGTGAAAGTGGAAACCGGTAGTAAGGCGCAGGATATCATTGCCGACCGACTGATGGATCGCGCAAAGGAATTGCTCGAAAAGCCCACGCTCTCCATCTCGCAAGTGGCTATGGAATTGGGCTTCGCCTATCCGCAACACTTCACTCGTTTCTTTAAGCGCCATTCAGGCGTCACCCCTGGTGAATGGCGCACAGCCTGATTCGCTTGTCGATAATCACGATATCAAACGCCCCCAAAATGCTCATGTGTTTGCTGCATTTTGGGGCGTGTTATGTGATTTAGGATTGGAGACTACATCTTGAAGGTCACCTTGAGGTCGTCGACCACCACTTCTTGTGGGGTGCCGCAGTGGTTGCGGTCTTCCATCATGCTGCGGAGCAGGTTGTCGAACTGGGGCATGGCATTTTCCATTAGGAAGCCTTGCACCATGCTGCCAATGCCGGCTGGCAATGCAGCGTTGAGCACAGCTTTCAAGCCTTCTTCCATTTGTTCTACCACCTCCTTCGATTGTGGGTTTTTGCCCTCGTTTCCTTCGTAGAGTGCGATAAACGCTTTCTTTGCCACATCGTCGAATTGCATGTGACACACTTCCATAATGCCTTTTTTCTGGCGGCTGAGGTCGATGTTTTCTCCGCCAAACATGGCCATCATGCCGTTCAACTTCTTGCTCACGCTGTCGAGCTTGCCCATCAGCTTGCCGAGCATGCTTTCCATCTGTTTAGGCACGGCGTTTTCCACATGTTTTTTGCCTTCGGCGAGGAGATTCTTGTTTGATGCCACGCTCTTCACTTGGTTAGTGTTCACCGTCATCTTGCCGTCGCTAATGGTGATGGTGCGATAATGGAACGGATAGGTGATGAGCGAACCTGTGGCCACTTCGGTAATAGAATCGCCGTTGTTGTAGTCGCGTGCGATGTCGGTGAGGTGAAGGTGTCCGGTGAGGATGGTGTGGACGCCTGCGTCGATAAGAGCGTTGCGCACCTCTTCATGCTGTGCTACCACGTATTTTTCAAGAATACGAGCTTCGGAGTCGAAATGCTCTATCAGATGGTGGTGCATCATCGCCACCACTTGCTTGCCTTGGCTGCGCGCCTCGCGTGCGCGAAGCGAAATCCATTTCAGCGTGGATTCCTTGATGCGTCCTTCGGTGTGGTAGGTGTTCACGGAGTCGCCACGGCTCTTCAGCAAGTTTTCCTCGTCGCGGTTGCTGTCGATACCAATCACCACAAGCCCCTTGACGGGCTCTGCAGCATAACTGAGCGATGCGGTGTCGCGCTTCACCTCGTTGCCATAGCCGAAGTTTGCATACAGCTTTTCGAATTCCTTGCGGGTGATGGTGGCGGCATCGCGCTTGTTCTTGCCGTCGAATATCTTGGCATTGGCATTGCTGATGTCGTGGTTGCCGGGAATCACCAGCACTTTGATGCCCTTGGCGCGCAGCAGTTCGAGTTGGCTGGTCACGAACTCATGGCTCAGTCGCTCGCCGTCTTTTGTGAGGTCGCCCGAAATCATCACTATGTCGGGCTTTTGCTTGATGATTTGCTGCACCACGGTGCGAAGAATCTCGGCGCTTTCCTTAATCATGCGCATATCGGTAGAGGCATAGGCGTCGATGGCTTCACCTTTGTTGGGCACCAGTTTTTCGCTCATGGCGTGAATATCGCTCAGCGCCACTATCTTTATTGCACCACTCATTTGCAAAGTGGCTATTGCCACGAGGGCAAGCACGAATTTTCTCATGTGTTTGTTAGTTGTTTTTTTGTTCTTTGTGGCAAAATTAGTGATTTTTATAATCAAATTGATAAATCTTGAGTGGTTTTTGGTGGAAAACTGCGTGTGCGTTGTGATTGTTGAATGTGTATTTTGCCACAAAAAACCATGATTTTGTGGCAAAATGCATGCTAAAATCGCCCGAAAGTATTAAATTGTGTTAAATTATATAAGAAAGTTGCTGAAAAATTATGTTGTATAACATATAAAGCCTAATTTTGTATCGGTTTTTCATGGTATTAGTTTTTAAGGTTGTGAAATTCTTGGCGTCGTGACGACGGTTTTTATTTCATTTTGTTTAAGGTTTATGTTAATGGTATTAGAAGGTTAATTAGTTAAGCAATCCCCGATAGTGATATCTGGGATTTTTTTTTGTCCCTATTTCCCCACCATTTTTCCACCCTCCATCCCCGAATATCCCGAATATCTATAATATCGAGTCATCCCCAAGAAAAAGCCGAATTCTGCCGCATGCCCATGGCTTAAATTCAATAAAAAATCAGCTTTTTGAGAAAAAATCTTTATCTTTGTGGCGATGAAAGAATATCGCAAGAAACAGCAACGCACCGACCCTGTACAGCGCTTGGCTCCTGGTCGGGCATATTTCGACTGCATCCTCAATCCGAAAGGGGAGCAGGCGCGCCTCGATGAGGAAATGCGCCGTGAGCAGGAGTTGGCCAATGCCAAGGCGGAATATCTGGAGCAGTTGGCAGAGTTCGACGAGTCGCGCTTGCCTCGCCATCCCGAAGACGCCGAGCCCGAAAAGGGCATTGGGTCTGTGGTTTTTGGTGTGGTAGCGCTCATTTTGCTCATTATTGCCATTCTTGTGTTTGGATAAATCAAGAAAATCAATTAGGACAGAATGGCCATGTTGTTCTGGGCTAAAAGTGATTTTGTGTGGTTTGTGGAGTGTGCTGTGTCGCAAAAAAAACAACCAAAAGATAAGTTTTTTGCAATGTTATTTGTAACTTTGCCCCGCTATTTTTTATATCACGGTAGTATCAAGAGTGTTTTTACTAATTATCTATTCACAACTTAGATGATAATTCATAATAAATATTTAGGTCTACTTGGGTTGGCGTTTTTTGCGCTAATTCCAATTTTGTTCAATTCATGCAGTGACAACAAAGAAAAATATAACAACAAAGACAAACAAAAAATGGAACATATTGATTACATGAAACTGGCCATTGAAGAGGCCACAAAGGGCATTGAAGCCCACGATGGAGGACCATTCGGTTCTGTGATTGTTAAAGACGGAAAGATTGTGGGCCGTGGCCACAACTGCGTGTTGAGCCACAACGACGCCACTGCGCATGGCGAGGTGAGCGCTATCCGCGATGCCGGAAAAACTCTCGGCACTTTTGACCTGAGCGGATGCACCATCTACACCACTGGCGAGCCATGCCACATGTGCTTGTGTGCATGTATGTGGGCTAACATCAGTAAGGTTTACTATGGCTGCACAATCGAAGACAACGGACGCATCGGTTTCCGTGACGACAAATTCGACAAGATTTTCGGCGGTCGCGACAAATTGGGCGACTTCATGGAAGAGGTTGGCCGCAAAGAGTGCCTCGACTTGTTTGACAAATATAATGCTTCAAAGCACGATACTTATTGACCCCGATAGTTCATCAGGATATAGGCGATACATCTTTTGCAGTCACGAGCAGTTCGTGTTGTGGAAGATGTATCGTTTTTTACTATGGTAAAATGTTTTTTTTGTGCTTATTGCTGTGGTAATACTCTGGTTTTCTTGCGCTAATTCTATGATTTTTTTGTAACTTTGCACCGATTAATTAAATTTTGAATTTCACGTACGTAAAAATCGAGTCTGTGTTTTGGCTATTGATTAGCATGATGAAATGTTTTACACAGGGAAGAAATATTAGCGCACGCAAAAAAAACATAATAGAAAAAGTGAAATATTTTCAATCTTGGCAAAAAGCCCTATGCTTGTTTTCGTTAGCATTTATTGCTACAATCGTATCTTGTAATGGAAAAGCCGGCGATTCTATTTTCGCCTCCAATCCCGACGACTCTATATCCCCAGTAATTACAACCCGTGGACCGATGATGATCATGGAAGGCGAAGGACACGATTCCACATTTCTTACCAAGGGGCTGAAGGTGACCGACAACTCTGGCTTGGTGAAGCTCACCATCGACTCTTCTCAAGTGAAATGGAATCAGCAGGGCACCTACAAGGTGGTGTACACAGCCAAGGACTCGGCACAAAATGTGACCACTGTCACCGAAGAGCTCCGCGTGGTGGGTAAGAATGAAAAAATCATCTACCTCACTTTCGACGACGGACCATCCGTCTGCACCGACGATTTGCTCAAAATTCTGCGCGACGAGAAGGTGAAGGCCACATTCTTCGTGACTGCTCAGTTCTCGCACTATATCGACCGATTAGGAGCTATCGCGAAAGAAGGACACGAAGTGGTGATTCACACCTACTCCCACGACTTCAGAATCTACAAAAGCATAGAATCGTATTTTGAAGACCTCAATAAAATCAACGATTTGATTGAAAAGTACACAGGAAAGCGCTCACGAATTTTGCGTCACCCAGGTGGAAGTAGCAACACGATCAACCGCAAATACAATTCCGACCCCAAATTTATGGACAAGCTCTGCGTGGCGCTTCTCGACAGCGGATATCAGTTCGTCGACTGGAACCTTGATTCACAGGATGCTTCGGGCAACAACGTGCCAGTTTCACGCTTGGTGAACTCGGCTTGCCACACCTATCACAATGTGATGTGCTTGCTGATGCACGATACCGGTGCTAAACTCACTACCGTGCAAGCATTGCCTCAAATTATCCACTATTTTAAGCAGCAGGGATATGAATTTGGCGTGCTCAACAGTGTGGACTACGTTTGCTGGCATGGCGGCGAAAAAAAGAAGGAACGCTTGAATGCACTACGTGCCTCGATGAATGCTGAAAAATCGGGAAAAGCAAGCAAAGCAGTCCCTGCAGCTCCAAGCAAGCCTGCAGCAAAGGCTGAAGTAAAACCTGTTGAAAAGCCTTCAACAAAGTCTTTGGAAAAACCTTCGGAAAAGAAACATTCGTCGGACCATCACTCAAGCCACGACCACCATTCAAAAAAGGATAGTGAAAAGTCCACATCTTTGAAGACCGATTCTGTGGCATAATTCGCATGTGTCAAGGCTCGCTCCACTGAGCAGAAAAAATAGGCAGTTGCTTCCGCAAATAGGGGCAACTGCTTTTTTTGTTTGCAGGCTCACTACGCAAGTGGAATAGTAGTGGGGATAGTTATCTCCTGTTGATTACATTTCTCACAAACTCTGTATCGGGGAAGAGTAGAACAAAAAACACAGCCGTTTTCTGATGGCTTTCAGCTCATCCTTGCCTGTGGAGAGACGACTATACCCAAAGCAAGCTTTAGCTATATTCGCCTCTCCACAGACAATGTCGGGGAGCCCGACATGCCAGGAAACGGCTGTGACAAAAAGTGCTCTGCAAAAAAAAAAGCCTTCGGCTACAAAAAAATGGAATTGTGCCGATATATGAAGATGTTTTTGTAGGGACGCTTGGCTCAAGCGTCCGCTTTACACATGGCTGATTGTCAATTTATTAGATGCCGGACGCTCGAGCCGAGCATCCCTACAACATTGTGTGTAAAGCATTTAGAAGCAACTTTACAAAAAAGAGTTGTTATTCCTATTTTCAGCGCCTATTTTGCTCGCTCGTAAGAGCGTTTTTTTCCGTTCAAGCATCCCTGTTCGATTTTCAAACAGCGCATCTATCGTGGGCGCAAATTTGTTCTATCCACACCCTTTTTTCTACTGGGCGGATTTGGAGTTGAAAGAATTATTGGCGTAGGGTTGGGGGTGTGCGACATTGCGGATAATTTTTGCATCAAATATGCAATAATGTGTAAGAAATATGCATTATCTTTGTGGGTATTAGTTACTAAACGCATTTTTATATGAAATTCAAAGGATTGCTAATTGCCGCGCTGTTCGCAACAAGTGCTTCGGCGATGGCTCAACAAACAGAAAAGAAGGCGTACCTGGTGTCGGATGCCCATTTCGACACGCAGTGGAACTGGGATGTACAGACTTCCATACGCGAATATGTTCCCAAGACAATGAACACTAATCTGCATCTGCTGGAGAAGTACCCCAACTACATCTTCAACTTTGAGGGTGGCGTGAAATATGCTTGGATGAAGGAATACTACCGCGATGCCTATGAGCGCGTGAAAGACTATATCAAGTGCGGACGCTGGCACATCAGTGGCGCTTCGTGGGATGCCAACGATACCAATCTGCCAAATCCAGAGGTGTTCCTGCGCAACATTTTGCTCGGTCAGCACTTCTATCAAAAGGAATTTGGCGTTCTCTCCACCGACATCTTCCTGCCCGACTGCTTCGGTTTCAGTTACACGATTCCTACCGTGGCGAAGCACTGCGGTCTGATAGGCTTTTCGACCCAGAAACTCCAATGGCGCCATCATCCATTCTATGAAGGCGACAAGAAAATACCATTTGATTTCGGTATGTGGGAAGGTGTGGACGGCTCGCGCATCATGATGGTGCCCGACGGCCACAACTACACCACGAAATGGAAAGACGGCGAGAACTTGGCCGAAAACAAAAAAGTGAAAGCGCTTGTGGAGAATAACCCATTCGGCACAGCATATCACTATTATGGCACAGGCGACACAGGTGGCTCGCCCACCATCGGTTCGGTACGCGCTGTGGAAGCAAGTCTGAAGGGGAATGGCGATATCAAGTTTGTCAGTGCCACCAGCGACCAGATTTTCAAAGACTATATGCCATTTGAATCGCATCCCGAACTCCCTGTGTTCAAAGGAGAGTTGCTGATGGATGTGCACGGCACAGGCTGCTACACCTCGCAAGCAGCTATGAAACTCTTTAACCGTCGCAACGAGCAGATGGCACTCGCTGCCGAACGCGCTGCAGTGGTGGCCGACTGGATGGGGGCAGTGGCATATCCTTCCTCACTCCTCAACGATGCGTGGAAGCGCTTCGTGTGGCATCAGTTCCACGACGACCTCACCGGCACCAGTATTCCTCGCGCTTACGAATTTTCGTGGAACGACGAACTGATTTCGCTGAAGCAGTTCACAAATGTGCTCTCTACCTCGGTGGGCGCAGTGAGCCGCCGACTCAATACGCAAGTGAGTGGCATTCCTGTGGTGCTCTACAATCCATCGGGAGCGGCTTCGGGCGAAGCTGTAGAGGTGGAAATAGCCACGGCGAAACCTGTGAAGAGCGTGGCAGTGACCAACGAGAACGGCAAGCGTGTGAGTGCACAAGTGCTCAGCAGTGAAGCTGGCAAAACTCGTGTGCTCATTGATGCGCAAGTGCCTGCGCTGGGCTATGTGGTGTATGACGTGAAAACTTCAACAGGCACTCCTGCAGCGACAAGTATTGATGCCAACACACTTGAAAACAGCGTGTATAGCCTTCGCCTTGATGCCAACGGCGACATCTGCTCGCTCATCGACAAGCGCACTGGAAAGCAACTCGTGGCCGACGGCAAGGCTTTCCGCCTTGCGTTGTTCACCTCCAATATGTCGACCGTGTGGCCTGCATGGGAAATCATCAAGAGCGAAATCGACGAGGCTCCTCAAAGCATCAGCGCCGCTGAAATCCAACAGGTGGAAAACGGCGATGTGCGTAAGGCGCTGAAGGTGACTCGCAAATTTAGAAATTCATCTATCACACAATACATTCGCCTCTATGAAGGTGCACAAGCCGACCGAATCGACATCTTCAACGATGTGGACTGGCAAGAGAAAAACTCGTTGCTGAAAGCCGAATTCCCAATGGCGTTCAGTAATCCAAAAGCCACCTACGACCTTGGCCTTGGTGCTGTGCAACGTGGCAATAACACCGACCAAGCCTATGAAGTGTATGCTCATCAATGGGCCGACCTTGCTACCACCGATGGCACTTATGGCGTGTCGGTGCTCAACGACTGCAAATACGGCTGGGATAAACCTGCCGACAACACCATCCGCCTCACCTTGCTCCACACTCCAGGGGTGGGCAGTAATTACAATTACCAAGGTGTGCAAGACCATGGCCACCATCAGTTCACCTATTCTATCGTTGCCCATCAAGGCTCATACCAAGATGCCGGTGTAGTGGCAAAGGCTGAAAACCTCAACCAAGGTGTGAAGAGCTATGTGGCACCAAAGCATGCTGGCGACTTGGGCAAGGCCTACTCGTTTGCATCCTCAAGCAATCCTAACGTGGTGCTGAAGGCGATGAAGAAGGCCGAAGACAGCGACAATGAATACGTGGTTCGCTTCTTCGAAACATCGGGTCGAGGTGCACAAAATGCCGATTTCACTTTCGCTGCCGACATTGCGGAAGCGCAAGAACTCAACGGTATTGAGCAACCAATCGGCCCCGCCACCGCTTCGGGTAAAGTGTTGAGCGTGAATGTGCCTGCCTTTGGCATCAAGACTTACAAAGTGCGCCTCGCCACACCTTCTGTGAAGGCTACTCCTGTGGCACAAGTGCCTCTTGCATTGCCTGGCAATGCCGCTATTGGCACCTACAATGCATTCCATACATCATCGAATTTTGATGGCAGAGGCTATGCTTTCGCTGCCGAACTGCTACCAAGCGACCTTACCTACGGCGGTGTCACCTTCCGTCTTGGCGAAGCCGATGCCAAGTGCGCGGTGAAATGTGATGGTCAAACCATCGACATCCCTGCCGGCTATTCTCGCATTTATCTCCTTGCTGCTTCCACAGGCGCCGACACTAAAGCTACACTTCAATTCCAGGGCAAGAAAGTGGCGAAACCGGAAACTGAAATCACCGTGCCATCCTATACGGGATTTATTGGTCAATGGGGCCATTATGGGCACACCGAAGGCTATATCAAGCCATCTGAAGTGGCATTTGTGGGCACTCACCGCCACCACATGGTGAAGGGCGATATGCCATACGAATACACCTATATGTTTATGATTCCTGTCGACGTGCCTGCAGGAGCCACATCGATGACTCTCCCCACCGACAAGCATGTGGTGGTGTTTGCTGCCACCGCTTCGGCCGATTCACAAGGAGCACTCACTCCTGCCACCAATTTAATGCGTGTGGATTTGCCACTGAAGTGTGTCGACAGTTGTTCCAACCAAGTGGGGAATCTGCTTGAGGGTAAGCCTTGCATTGAGCGTTCGGGCGAAGTGAAGAAGGGTGAGCGTGCCGAACTCGCAGTGGATGGCGATATGGACACCAAATGGTGCGACGCAAGCAGCAAGATACATGACAAATACATTGCTTTCGACCTCGGTGAAGTGACCACTATCCGCGAATGGGAAGTGATGCATGCCGCCATCGAAAACATGTCGTATGTCACCAAAGATTTCTGCCTTCAAGTGAAAGAAAACATCGACTCCGAGTGGAAGACCGTAGACCAGGTGACTAACAACACCGACATTGAGACCTCCCGCAAACTCGCTGAGCCAGTGAAAGCGCGCTATGTGCGCCTCTATGTCACCAAGGCCACTCAGTTCGATGGCATTGTGGCTCGCATCTACGAATTCGCAGTATATTAAAAATCAATTAAAAATAACGTAATTATGGCAAACGACACTAAATCATGCGCAAATTGTAAATTTCGCGCAAAATACGACCGCAATCCTAAGTCGCTGCTTGGCCGTTTCTGGCGCTGGCACATCAACTTCTGCTCAGGTTGGAAAGGTTACCTCGCTTCGCTCTCCGACGACGAGCGTGCAGCCCTCACCGAAAAATACGACCTCAAGAAATAGGGCCTATGAACAAGATTTTTATATTAATCATATTAATCATAATGACTATGGCAAACGCATTAGCACAAACAACCAACGCCTACAGCTTCAACGTTCTTGACGCTAAAGGCGAAAATGTGAGCCTCAACGCCTACAAAGGCAAAGTTATGCTCATCGTGAACACCGCAAGCCGCTGCGGCTTCACCCCTCAATACGAAGAACTCGAAGCCCTCTACAGCCAACTGAAGGATGAAGGATTTGAGATTCTTGATTTCCCATGCAACCAATTTGGTCAGCAAGCGCCCGAAACCGATGATGAGTATGTGGCTTTCTGTCAACTCAACTACAAGACAGAATTCAAGCAGTTTCACAAAATCGACGTCAACGGCGAAAATGCTATCCCGCTCTACACCTGGCTCAAGAGTGAAAAACCTTTTGAGGGATTCGACAAGGGTCACCAACTCACGCCCATCCTCGAGGATATGTTCGACAAGAATATGCCAGGGTGGCGCACATCGCCCGACGTGAAATGGAATTTTACCAAGTTCCTCATCAATCGCAACGGCGAAGTGGTGGCACGCTTTGAGCCTACCGCCACAGCCGCCGACATGCTCCCCGCAATCAAGGCACTTCTTGCTGAATAATCACTACAGCAAACTGTAAGTCAAAAAAAACATTTCGCCCCTGCCGGTTAAGCAGGGGCGATTTATAATTATAACGGTTGCCCGGGTTATTTTTTGAATTTTGCGGTTAGCTTCTCAATCATGTCGCGCGTCATGGCGTCGAGGTCGTATTCTGGCTTCCAGTCCCATTCCACGCGTGCGCAAGTGTCGTCGAGCTTGTTTGGCCATGAGTCGGCAATGGCTTGGCGCAATGGATCCACTTGATATTCCATTTCAAATTCGGGGATGTATTCCTTGATTTTTGCGCTGATGATTTCGGGGTCAAAGCTCATAGAGGCGATGTTGAACGAATTGCGGTGACGCAAGCGTGCTGGGTCGGCTTCCATGATCCCGATAGCGGCGCGCAATGCGTCGGGCATATACATCACGTCCCTCTAGGTGCCAGGGGCGATAGGGCAAACGACTTTCTCACCCTTCACTGCAGAGTAGTAGATGTCGACAGCGTAGTCGGTGGTGCCGCCACCTGGAGGGGTGACATAAGAAATCAAGCCTGGGAAGCGCACCGAGCGAGTGTCGACACCAAATTTGAGGGCGTAATAGTTGCTGAGCAATTCACCGCTCACTTTGGTCACGCCATACATGGTGCGTGGCTGTTGAATAGTGTCTTGTGGGGTGCCGTCTTTTGGCGCATTCGGGCCAAAAGAGCCGATAGAACTTGGAGTGAACACGGCGCATTTCTTTTCGCGTGCCACTTCCAGCACATTCATCAGGCCATCGATGCCGATGTGCCATGCAAGTTGAGGCTTGTTTTCTGCCACAGCGCTCAGCAAGGCAGCCAAGTTATAGATGGTGTCGATATTGTATTTTTCTACAACATCGGCAATTTGTTGTGCATTTGTAATATCGACAACTTCCGACGGGCCGCTTTCTGCCAATGCTCCAGTGGGAGGAGCGCTTGGAATGTATCCGGCCACAATATTACCATTAGCGTATTCCGCTCTCAGTTTCATTGTCAGCTCTGAGCCAATTTGGCCCGTAGAGCCGATGATTAACACGTTTTTCATCAATGGTTGTTTTATCCGTAGTAACTTATTTCTACAAAGTTAGGGAACATTGTGCAAATACGGCTATCTTTTACCCCGTTTTTTTTCGCAAATTCAAGTTTTTTTTAGAACTTTGCCATTGTTATCGTATCGACGACACACTTATTCTATAATTTTTAAAACTATTTTGCGCCATGTATGGTAAGATGAAAGATTTCCTCACTAAGGAACTCGCCGACATCAGAGAAGCCGGCCTTTATAAAGAAGAACGTATTATCACCACGCCTCAACGCGCCGACATCGAAGTGAAACCCGCTGCCGAAGTGCTGAATTTCTGCGCCAACAACTACCTCGGATTGAGCAATAACCAACAGCTCATCGACGGTGCTGTGAAGGCTATGCAGGAGAGAGGTTATGGTATGAGCTCTGTGCGCTTTATCTGTGGTACACAAGATATTCATAAACAGCTGGAAGCCGCTATCTGCGACTATTTCCACACCGAAGACACTATTCTCTATTCAAGTTGCTTCGATGCCAACGGTGGCTTGTTTGAACCACTTCTTGGCGAAGACGACGCTATTATCAGCGATGCTCTCAACCACGCCTCTATCATCGACGGTGTGCGCCTCTGCAAGGCAAAACGCTATCGCTATGCCAACGCCAACATGGAAGAACTTGAAAAGTGCCTCCAAGAAGCACAGGCACAGCGTTTCCGCATTATCGCCACCGACGGTGTGTTCTCTATGGACGGCAATGTGGCTCCAATGGACAAAATTTGCGCTCTCGCAGAAAAATATGATGCCCTCGTGATGGTTGACGAAAGCCACTCTGCAGGTGTGGTTGGTCCTACTGGCCACGGTGTAGCTGAGCAATTCGACCTCTACGGAAAAATTGATATCTTCACCGGCACGCTCGGTAAGGCTTTCGGCGGTGCTATGGGTGGTTTCACCACTGGTAAGAAGGAAATTATCGACCTCCTTCGCCAACGCTCTCGCCCATATCTCTTTAGCAACAGCCTTGCTCCTGGCATCATCGGCGCCAGCCTCGAAATGTTCCGCATTTTGAAGGAAAGCAACGCGCTCCACGATAAGTTGGCTGAAAATGTGACCTATTTCCGCGACAAGATGATGGCTGCCGGCTTCGACATCAAGCCTACGCAAAGTGCCATCTGCGCTGTGATGCTCTACGACGCTCGCCTTTCACAAGATTTTGCTGCCGCTATGCAAGAGGAAGGCATTTATGTGACTGGCTTCTACTATCCAGTTGTGCCTAAGGGACAGGCTCGCATCCGCGTGCAACTCTCTGCCGGCCACGAACGCGAACATCTCGACAAGTGTATCGCAGCCTTCGTGAAGGTGGGCAAGAAATTAGGCGTTATCAAATAGCAAAACGATATTGGTTTAAGAAACTGCTAAACTTCTTACACCTCTACGAGCCTCGGGCGATGCTTTCGCTCGGGGCTCAATTGTTTTTTTGCAAAATTCTTGTGGTCAGAAGATGTGATTGTGTATTATTTTTGTATATTTGTGGTATAAAATTAACTTTCTTTATCGTTATGAAACTTAGAAGCATCTTTCTTTTGGCCCTTGTCCTACGCGTGCCCGTATGATGGTGTATCAAGACTGGGCCACTTGGAAAGTGGACATCGTGTGTCCGATGAACTATCAGTCGTTCTATCTCGAAAATATTGATTGGCTG
>JAKSMA010000031.1 GCA_024400895.1 Muribaculaceae bacterium
GTAGAGTAATGAAGTTTCTGCAAAAATGCCTGACTTCGAACGATGTTGAGAAAAATAACATAACCAAACCTATATGAAAAGAAAAATTGGAATTTTGGCATTGACGGCTTGGGCTGTGGGTGCGATGGCGCAACCACATCAAGAAGCCAATATCAGCAAGTGGCAATTCTCGCGCACTGGCACCGAATGGAAAGCGGTGAATGTGCCTCACGACTGGGCTATCAGTGGCCCGTTCGACAAGAAATGGGACTTGCAAATCGTTGCTATCAAAGAAAACGGTGAGGACAAGGCCACAGAACACTCTGGCCGCTCTGGCTCTCTCCCCTGGATTGGCAAGGGCTATTACAAGACCACCATCAACATTCCAGAAGGCACTGAATATGCCGAGCTGAAATTCGACGGCGCTATGGCCGACCCTGTGGTGACAGTGAACGGCAAGAAAGCCGGACACTGGGCCTATGGCTACAACGCATTCCGCGTCGACATCACCCCATTTATCCATGCGGGTGAGAATACGCTTGAAGTGGCGCTCGAAAACCTTGAAGAAAGCAATCGCTGGTATCCAGGTGGCGGTATCTATCGCCCCGTGACGCTGATTACCAACGCCAGCAAGAGCCACCTCGACCTTTGGGGACTGCAAATGCAGACGCTCTGCATCAATGGCGGAAAAGCACTTATCGACGTTCGCCACGAAGGCAAGGCGCTCCCACAAGGTGCTGTTCTGAAAGTCAGCATTACCGACAAGAATGGTAACGCAGTGACAAATGGCAGCTCGCCTGCCGACGGCATGGGTGGTTTCCATACCCAACTCAACATCGCTAACCCACAACTTTGGTCGCCAGAAAGCCCATATCTCTACAACGTGAAGTTGGCGCTTGAAGCCGATGGCAAAGTGCTCGACGAGCAATGCACAAAACTCGGCGTACGCACCGTGAAAGTAAGCAAGGAAGGCGGTTTCCAACTCAATGGCGTGAGTCGCAAGTTCAAAGGCGTGTGTCTGCATCACGACCTCGGTCCTCTCGGTGCTGCCGTGAACAAGGCTGCCATCATTCGCCAAATCCGCATCCTCAAGGAAATGGGTGCCGACGCTATCCGCACCAGCCACAATATGCCATCGACCATGCAAATGGAAGTTTGCGACAGTATGGGCATGATGGTGATGGCAGAAAGTTTCGACGGATGGAAAACTGAGAAATGCAAAAATGGCTACAACCGTCTTTGGGACGAATGGTGGGAAAAGGATATCGCCAACTTGGTGCTCAACCATCGCAACCACGCCAGCATAGTGATGTGGAGCGTGGGCAATGAAATTCCCGACCAGTGGAAACCCGAAGGCACTCGAATGGTGAAAGGCCTGGTGGATGCATGCCATCGCCTCGACCCTTCTCGCCCTGTGACCTGTGGCTCCGACCAACCAGATGCTGTCGTGGCCGACGGTTTTGCACAAGTGCTCGACGTGCCTGGCTACAACTATCGCCTCCCAAAATATGAAGAAACTATCGGAAAACTCAACCAAGGCTTCCTGCTCGGTAGCGAAACTGCCTCTACTGTGAGCACACGTGGCGAATACTACTTCCCTGTGGAAGTGGCTTGGAACCGCGAACACGAAAACGGACAATGCAGCGGCTATGATGTGGAACACTGCTGGTGGAGCAACCTGCCCGACGACGACTGGCGATTGCAAGACGACAAGGACTGGACTATCGGTGAATTCGTTTGGACTGGCTTCGACTACCTCGGCGAGCCTACACCATACGACAACTATTGGCCAAGCCGCAGCAGCTACTTCGGCATCATCGACCTTGCCGGAATTCCTAAGGACCGCTACTATCTATATCGCAGCCACTGGAACAAGAACAACCACACCATCCATCTGCTCCCCCACTGGACATGGCCAGGACGCGAAGGACAAGTGACTCCAGTATACTGCTACACCGACTATCCAAGCGGCGAACTCTTCATCAACGGCAAGAGCCAAGGCCGAATCAGCAAGAACAAGGAAGGGCGCCTCGACCGCTATCGCCTTCGTTGGGAAAACGTAAAATACGAAGCAGGCGAAGTGAAAGTGGTGGTTTACGACGAAAACGGCAACAAGGCTGGCGAAAAGGTGGTAAACACTGCTGGCAAACCTGCAAAACTCCAGCTCTCTGCCGACCGCAATGTCATCGCAGCCGATGGCAACGACCTCGCATTCGTCACCGTGAGCCTCACCGACAAGAAAGGCACTCTCTGCCCCGATGCCGACAATCAACTCGAATTCAAGGTGACTGGCGCTGGAAGTTTCAACTCTGTGTGCAATGGCGACGCCACTTCAGTTGAAGTGTTCACTGAGCCAACGATGAAACTCTTCCACGGTCAACTCGTTGTGGTTGTTCAAGCAGCCGACAAAGCTGGCACTGCCACACTCACTGTAAAAGACAATAAAACCGGTATCAAAGCCTCAATTCCTATCGTTGTAAAATAGTAAAATATACATAAATATGAAAGCGTGGATCTCAATTAAAATCCACGCTTTCATATTAAAAACACCACTAACCAAAAGAGAAAACGAGGATACCAGACTTAGAAAAAATCGACAATACAAGCATAGAATATTTATACAAAAAAGGATAGAAATTGAAGAAAAAATCATACAATTTGCCACAAATTGTATTAAATATTTCAACAGGCTAAATTTTTACAACTCCTTTTGTTGCTAAATATCAAAATACATTTTTATATTTGCAGTGGGTTTCGAGGAAGGAGACTCGTCGCTCGTTTACAAATTGTTCTGTTTTTTCAAAAAAAACTAAAAACACAACCACTATAATTGATTAAAAAATGCATATCGGGAACCACATTGAGGAGGTAATCAAGCAAGACGGCAGAAGTGCACGTTGGCTTGCTGAGCGGATACCTACAGAACGCACAAATGTCTACAACATTTTCCATCGAGAATTTATCGACACCAGATTACTGATGCGCATCAGCGTTGTAATGAATCACGACTTTTTTGCTGATTTGAGTGAAGAATTCAACGAACTCGTTCTTTTGGAAGGCGAGTTCAACGAAACAACAGATATAGAACAAGAGCCATCAGTATCCACAAAAAAGTAAGAGAGTAAACATTTTTTCATAATAGATTGCCCCCGTAGCCTCACAAAACTACGAGGGCATTTTTCATCTCCTTCCCATACAAACTTCTACTGCCCATCAGAAAAACACAAGGAGCAAAGCACTGATTTAGCCTTGCCCCTTGCCTTATGGGTTGAGTATATTTTACTATTTATTGCTGCTGTTTCATTAGGCGGAGCCAGTTGAGATAGCCGAGCACTGCCATCACGGTGTAGAAGCCATACAAGACCGAAGAGAATGGTATCCCCTTGCGGATGTAGAGCACTGTGCATACGGCATCGACCACCAGCCACAGGAGCCATTGTTCTGCCCACTTGTGAGCCAATGCCCAGTAGGCAATGATGCTGAGTGCGGTGGTGAATGCATCGAGCACTGGCACGGTGCTATCGGTGTAGTTGGCGAGGAAATAGTAGATACCTCCCCACACAGCAGCAAATGCCACAACGCCCACTATCGCCATCATAGGCGGAAAATGAGCAATGGGCTTTTCTTTGCCTTCGCCCACTTTGCCCATACGCCATTTCACGAAGCCATACACTGCCACAAGCACATAGAAGAACTCCATGCCGAAGTCGGCATACAGGCCCGCCTTGTAATAGGTGATGCTGTGCACAATAGGCATAACGATGCCCACTGGCCATAGCCAAATGCTCGCCTTGAATTCCAAAAACAAGTAGAGCAAGCCCAACACAAAACTAATGGCGTCGAACAAATGCTTAGGCTCAGAAATCCAGTTGACAACGGTGGTCCAGTCGATAGCAGCAATCATTTCCATTAGAATGAGAATGTGAGATGAGCCAATACGTTGGTGCCAGCCATTGGATAGAAGCGAGGATCGCTGCTAAGTTTGTATGTGCCATCCTTTGCAACGATGGCTGCTGTTTGGCTGTAACCATTGGTTTCATACTTGGTGTTGAAGAGGTTGTAGACTGTGCAACCCACTGTGATAGCCTTCACATGTGGCAACTTGAAAGTGTACGCCAAATTGAGGTGGCTCACGAAGTATGGGTCGAGGCTGTCGTCCTTGTTTTCAAAGTTGTCGAGATATTGACGGCTCACATATTGTGATGTGAACTGCGCTGTAAAACCTTTGAAGTGAACATCGATGATGCTGTTGCCGATAAACGATGGCGAGAATGCGATGGTGGTATTGCCCTTTTCCACTGCAGTTTGAGTGTAGAGTTCATTCCAGTTTTCATCGAAGTTGCTCACATAGCCAATGTAGTTCTTGATGCGGTTGCGGCTAAGAGTTCCGTTCAAATCCCAACGGAGCCAATCTGTAATCTTCACGCCAGCCTGGAGTTCAACACCCATGCGGTAACTGTCGGGCACATTTTCAGCCATTGCTTCACCGATTTCGTTGAGTTTGCCGTTGAGAACCAATTGGTCTTTATATTTCATAAAGTAGAGGTTGACGCCAGCAGTGAAGCGCTCGTTGTGGAAGGTGTAACCAGCTTCCCAGTCAAAGAGTTTTTCAGCCTTTGGGCGCACAGTGAAGAGGCCATCGGTGTAGTTGTTGCGAGTTGGCTCCTTTTGTGCCATCGAGAATGATGCATAGGCAGCATTGCAAGCGTTGAAGTCGTAGTGCAAACCCACTTTTGGATTCACGAAATCAAACTTCTCGTCCACATTGAGCACCTGCATGTGTTCAGGAGATGCTGTCCAGTCCCACTTGTCGTTTTCACCAGTAATCTTGTAACCAATGTGGCGATATTGCACATCGGCATACACGCTAAATGCCTTTGTGAAATTGTAGTTGGCCTTCCAATAGAGGTTGAAGTCGTTCTTCTTACCCTTGTTGCGATAGTATTCGTGGCTTGGGTCAAGTGGCTTGAGGTAGTTTTCCACCCAAAGCACATTGCCATAGTGGTCGTTGGCGTAGCTGTTGAAACTGCCGCCGAAAGTGGTGTTGAGCGCTTCCTTTGAATAGGTGAGCGAGAACACAGCGCCACCGAAACCGCTATCCACATTCTTCTTGCGAACGAGGCTCGATTTCTTCACTTTCGTCTCGCCAATGTAGAATGGCTCAAGTTTGTATTCTTGCAGTTTGCGAGCGTTCTTGTATTCCTGGTAGAAGCCAAAGCCGTCGGTGTAGTGCAAACCGAGGTTCCAGTGCCAGTTAGCGCCAAAGCCCTGGTCCCAGATGAGTTGATAGTGTGTTTGGCGATAGTTGTCGGTTTGGTCGTCGTAGAAGCCAATCACCTTGCCGTCGCGTTTGATTTCGCCATTAGGGTTGTAGGTGCGGTTTTCTGTCAAATCGGAGCGGCTGATACCATCCCATGCGTGATAGGTGGTTTCCTTACCGCCGAAAGTGATGAAGCGCACAGAGGTTTGGCCACCGAAGTAGCCTGCTTGTGCAAAATAAGAGTGGAGCTTGCTGCTTGCTCGGTCGCGATAGCCGTCGCTGGCAATGTGTGAGAAGCGCGCGTCAAAGTTCCAGTGGCCGCCAATCAAGCCAGAGCCCACCTTGAAAGTTTCCTTGTTGGTGTGGAACGAGCCGTAACTGCCACTCATCTCTGCGTAAGGATTCATTGAAAAACGCTGAGTGCGCAAATTCACACTTGCACCGAAAGCACCCGCACCATTGGTCGATGTGCCGGCACCGCGTTGCACCTGTATGTCTTCAAGCGATGAAGCGAAGTCGGGAGTGTTTACCCAATAGATTTCGTGGCTTTCCGCATCGTTCATCGGAATGTCGTTGGTGGTGATGTTGATGCGAGTTGCATCAGTGCCACGCACACGGAGAGACGAATAGCCCACGCCGGCACCTGCATCACTGGTGGTGAGCACCGATGGCGTTGACTGCAGTAAGAATGGTATGTCCTTACCGTGGTTGAGTTCCGCAATTTGTTGCTTACTGATGTTGGTGAATGCCACGGGAGTGCTTTTAGTGGCACGAGTTGCTGTCACCTCCACTTCCTGAAGGCGTACAACCTTGGCAGTGTCGCTATCCTGCACTGGTGCAGCAAGAGCAACACAGCTGGCGCTCGCGAGAGCGACAGTCGTCAAGAATGTCTTTTTCATAATTGTGAATAATAAGTTTTTTGTTCTCTACGCCGGAATTACCCGGATCAGATTCAGTGGGTATGATCTCAGCCCCATTGTGAGGGCACCCCAAACTCATCGAATCAGGCCACAAAGTTACTGCTTTTTCCCGAGCTGTGCAAATCCCCCCTCAGAAGCCAGCCTTCTCTATACTTTCCCCCGCCAATAGCCCTCACAGAAGGTCATCCGCAGTCAAGTTGATTTGTTGACTACTTGAGTTGATTGATACGGCATTTTCAAATCTGATGAAAAAATTGTAAATTTGTGGGCATAAAAAGCCGAAATCATTGAGTTTTTCATTATATATGGATTTGTCCAAATATATCTATATAATTCTATTTGTTGCTGTAATGGTGCTCAATTTCGCTATGAGTGCCCTTATGCTGATGCCTTGGTGCAGAAAAATGTTTAAGGCCCCTGTGCCCCACATCCACGACACCATCGGCAAACTTTTTATCCCTTGGGGTATTACCTACCTCATTTTCCTTCCTTGTATATTCTTGCAAATCAACAACGACGCAAGAAACGACTTCTATTACATCATCACAAGTCTGATTACAGGAGTGATGATTCTATCAATGTCGACATGGGCCTATCTGGCTTTTCTACAGCAAGGAGTAAGACAGACGATTCTGCAACCGTTTGTCATAGCCTTGCCATTAGCCATCACGGTGTGGTATGGCGTCAGTCCTGCCGATTGGTTGCTTGCAGCATTCTCGGTGGTGCTTCTTGTTGAAACAGTGGCTCTTATCGCCTACTACTCTGTGCTTTACCGACGATTTGCCTGCGATTTGCGAGCTAACTATAGCAATATCAGCCGGTCGATGCTTCGTGGCATTTGGTGGCTGTGGGCGATTGGAGTGGCAAATATCGTGATTTTTGGCTTTTGCGTGGCGTATGACTCTATATTCTGGAACATGCTCAATATGCTGGCCAATGTGCTCACTGCAATTTTCTACATCTACACTTCCGAAAACTTGATGCCTCTGCCCGAAAAAGAAAAAGTGGCGCATGAGGAAGGAACTAAAGGTGAGGATAAGGTTTGCGATTCCAATAAAGAGAAAAAGGATGCTGGTGGTGAACAGAAAGCGGAAAGGAATCCACTCGACGCCATTCCTGAAGCGCTCAAAAAGCACTGCGAAGACAAACTGCTTTTCTGCAATCCAAACCTCACCCTCAACGACCTTGCGCTTGCACTTGGCACCAATCGCACGTACTTGAGCAAGTGGTTCAGCCTCAACAACACCAATTTCTACAACTATATCAATGCACTGCGTGTGGTTTACGCCGCCACTTTGCTGGAGAATTCAGATGTCACTATCGGACAAGTGCAATTTGAATCGGGCTTCTCAAGCCGCACCACTTTCTATAAATATTTCATGCAGCACTACCAGTGCTCCCCATCGGAATACCGCCACAAATTTGTCTGAGCCGTCCGCCTTTGGCAAGTTTGGTGCCTATTACAGGTAAGGCATAGGTGATTTTATACCCCATGCTGTAACACATAATTTTTATTAATGTTGTAAATTTGCAATAGAAAAAGACTGAAATAAACTAAATATGGTAAAAGTTAACGATATTGTTCGCTTCCTCAACGATGTGGGAGGCGGACGCGTGGTGAGGGTGGAAGGCCCCATCGTGTATGTGGAAGATGAAGACGGATTTGAACGCCCAGCACAAGCCAAAGAGGTGGTAGTTGTGGGCCAAGGCGGCACCAAAGCAAGTGCCTACGAGCGTCCGCTCACCTTCAAAAGCAAACTCGTGGAACCCGATGTGCCAGCACCAAAGGTGAATGTGGCGCCAGCTGTGAAGCCTTCGGAAGTCATCGAAACCGAAGAAGGCGAAATTCTTAACATTGTGCTCGCCTTTGAGCCAAAGGAAATCAAGCACCTCAACACCACCACCTTCTACGCAATTCTGGTGAACGACAGCAACTATTTCCTCAATGTGGCTTATATGACTCGCCGCGACGACGAAAACACCTGGCACACTCGCTACACAGGTCTTGTAGAGCCCAATATGCAAGTCGACCTCGATGAGTTTGGGCACAACGACCTCAACGACATTGAGCATGTGGCTATCCAATACATTGCCTTCAAGCAAGACAAGGGTTTCAGATTGAAAAACCCTGCCCTCGTGCAACAAAAAATCGATTTGACTAAGTTCTACAAACTCCATAGTTTCCATCAGAGTGAATACTTCGACGAATCGGTGATTTCCATCGATATCACTCGCAACGATTTGCCTGCCAGGCAACTCCAAATCGACAGCAGCGCCCTTGAACGTGCGATGAAAGAAAAACGCTACGCCGACCGTCCACAAAGCCGACGCGTGGAACGACGCGAGAAGAAGAAAAACGACATCATCGTGCAAGACCTTCACATTGCCGAACTCCTCGACAATCTGAGCGGACTGACAAACACCGACATGATGAATGTGCAACTCGATAAATTCCGCGAGATTATGGAGGCCAACAAGAAAAAAATTGGTCAGAAAATTGTGTTTATCCACGGCAAGGGTGAAGGCGTGCTCCGCCGTGCATTGCTCGATGAACTGAAACGCAAGTGGCCACGCTGCGACGTGCAGGATGCATCATTCCAAGAATACGGCTTCGGCGCCACTCAAGTCACCATCAAGCAATAAACAATTTTACATCTACAAAACTCCCCTTGTTATGAGTTTCATTTCCGACATTAAACACATTATCGACACATCCAGAGCTAATGCAGTGCGCTCTGTCAACTTCTGCCGTGTACAAATGTATTGGCATATCGGACGGCGCATCGTTGAAGAAGAACAAGGTGGTAAAGCTCGTGCCGAATACGGGAAAGCATTAATTAAGAATCTTGCCAAGCAACTTGAGGCCGAGTATGGAAGCGGATTCAGTTATCGCCAATTAAACTTTAGCCGCCAGTTTTATCATGAATATCCAAAAGTGAACGCACTGCGTTCACAATTGAACTGGACGCAATATCGCGCTCTAATCCAGATTCCAGACAAGGACAAACGTGAATATTATGAACTTGAAGCGGTGAATGGAAATTGGACTGCAAGGCAATTAGAGCGACAAATCAATTCCATGCTGTACGAACGGTTGTTAGTGAGCAACGACAAAGAATCTGTACTGTCAATAGCACGTGGTGAACGCTCCCCAGAATCACCAACAGAGATCATAAAAGACCCTATGGTGCTTGAGTTTTTAGGGATGGAGCGTAAGGCGCATTACTATGAATCAGACCTTGAGACAGAATTGATGAACCACCTACAAGATTTTCTTCTCGAGTTAGGAAACGGTTTTACCTTTGTTGCCCGTCAGAAACGTATTCTACTTGAAGATGACGAGTTTTTTGTAGATTTGGTTTTCTACAATCGTCTTGCACGCTGTTTTGTGGTGATTGAAATCAAGACACACAAAGCCACCCATGCCGATATCGGTCAACTACAAATGTATGTAAATTACTTTGACCGACAAGAACGCCAGACCGACGAGAACCCTACCGTGGGCATACTACTGTGTACTGAAAAAAATGACACTGCTATTCGCATGTCGCTACCAGAAGACAACAATACTGTTTTAGCAACAAAATACCAGCTCTATCTTCCTACTATAGAACAACTCGCTGCCGAAGTAGAACATGTGAGAGCTTCATTAAAAAGTAGAAAGGAGGAATGCTTATGATTATTTGGTTTTCTGGAACTGGAAATACGAAATGGGTGGCCGAACGATTGGCGGCTGCGCTTAACGAACAAATGATTTCGGCTGCTGAAGTTTTGACAAGCAGCGATGAATCGGCAATCAAGTTATCTCTCAAAGACGACGAACGCCTCGGATTTGTTTTTCCCACCTACTCGTGGGGGCCTGCACCCATCATCATCGAAATTATTGAGAAGATGCAGTTAGAGGGCACACCGGGATTCTGCTTCATGGTCACTACTTGCGGCGATGACATCGGTCTATCGGTCAACATCCTGAGAAAAGCTTTAAGCAAACGAAATATCAATCTCGACAGTGCCTACTCGGTGCAGATGCCAAACAACTATATCAATCTTCCGGGGTTTGATGTGGATTCCGATATCGTGCGCAACGAAAAACTCCATGCCGCACCAAAACGTGTCGACCTGGTGGCACAAAACATTGCCGAACGCAGAGTGATGGTGGATGTGGTGAAGGGGAGATTTGCCTGGTTCAAGAGCCGCGTGATTCGCCCTGGATTTGTAAAAGGCGCCATGAGCGACAAGCCGTTTGTGGTTGACGCCGATGCTTGCACCCACTGTGGCGTATGCGAGAAGAATTGCCCAATGCACAACATTTCACTCACCGATGGCACCCCTACTTGGAACGGGCGCTGCGCTATGTGCCTCAGTTGCTTGCACCGCTGCCCTACCCGCGCCATCCAATACGGAAAAGCCACCGTAAAGAAAGGCAGATACTATTTTAAGAAATAAGAGATTAGAAATTAGAAATTAGAAATTAGAAGTTAGAGATTAGAGGTTTGAAGTTTGAGATTTTCGGAGTGCTCTGGAAGTAGACTTACTTGATATTTCTATCTTCTTTTTTTACTGGAGAAGGATGCTGATGAGGGCGGTGAGGTCGCTCACATTGATGATGCCATCGCCATTGATATCGCACGAATCTTCATCAAAAGTGGCTGTACCCAATATATGGTTGATGAGTGCTGTGGCATCCGATACATTCAGTTCGCCATCATCGTTTACATCGCCGAAGGTGTGCAAACGGTGGCTGACCACCTGAATAGCGTCGAGCGGACACGCTACGTAGCCTCCCATCTCATCTATCATTGTTAGGGTTACCATCTTGTAGGTGGCACCATCTTCAAGGTCGGGCAATTCGCCATCGAATAAAGAGAAATCAACTTTTGCACTGCCATCCCACTTTGTCAAGCCCAACTGTGGCGCATATGGCGGCATAGCCAGCGTGCCGCGTCGCGCACTCCACATCGCATACTGCAGTGTGTCCACCTCCATCGGCTTGGGCTTCACAAAATAATGGCCACTTTGAGAGCCATAATAATTAGCCGGAGTGATGGTGGGAACAATTGGTTTTGAGAGTTGCTCCACTGCCAAAGGGCGTTCGGAAGCTACCATACGAGGATTTCGCTTATCCACCAGCACGCCTTTCACATCAAAGAGCCACGCCCCGTCGAAGCGCTTTTTTTCTATCTCTGTGAGTGGGCGGAAGAGTTCAATGCCTATCCAATTGAGCATACTGGTATTGAACGATTCGCCATCCGAACGGGCATATAGCATCCTGCCGTCATTCGACACTCGAAGCACACGCAATTTATTATCGGTAATGTTGTAGTTTCGTCCTTCTTGATATTTTTCCGATGATAGAATCGTTTTCAATGGGAGCTGCACTTCTGGGAAACCACCAAGAGCATTCACTTTACCGCCACCGAATCGCTCAGGATTCTTTTTCACAAAACTATCGGAAATGGCTGTGCTAACGAGCATCTGCTTCACTTCTGTTGGCGACAAATGAGGGTTAGCCTGTAGCCACAAAGCCACGATTCCAGCAACCGTTGGCGATGCCATCGATGTACCCGTATTTTGCCCCCAATAATTGGTCTTGCCCGTGGCGTCGTTATATGCGGAATACGACAAGCGCTGTGCCAATGCATTGTAATAACCAGTGTTGAAAGTATTGAGCGCAGAAATCACCATATGTCCAGGTGCCACCACAGTGGGTTGCACCACGCCTGCTGCGTCGATACCGAATGAAGATGTGCTATACACATCACCCACCACAGCATTTGGCAAAGTGTGGGTGTCGCCATTGAGCAAAGGCACCGAATTTCGCGCGATATAGTTACCCACCGAAATCACTCCGCGAGCCGTGGCATTGTCGTTGAGATAGCCATTCTGAGTGCCTCCAATAAACACTTCATTATCGCTTGTGGTGTAAGGGGTAAAATTGCTTCCCCACAGCCAGCAGTCGTAGCCTGCTCCATTCTGGTTGAAAAACTGAACGCCAAGCAGATAATGCTTACCGCCATCCAGCTTTTTCAGTTCCGATGATATGCGAATATTGAAATGGCCATTGAGCCCAACAGAAGTAAAAATGCTGAATTCCCCTCTCACAAATTGGCTGAGGCGAAGATTGAAGTCGTTATCGTGCTCATAGCCTGGTCCTGCCGCCATACGCGTGTCGGAGTACATTACAGGAGTTGAATATACAATCTTTTTGGCTTGAGGGTCAATCAAAACGAGTTTCACGCCCACTGCATCTGCCGTTTGGCTCCAAGTGTCGATAGTTAAGTTGCCTATCACGCTGTCCACGGCATTGGGCATTGTCGAGCCCATTGGCGCTGTTGTGCCCTGTGCAACCCGAAACACACGGTCATATCCAGAAAGATTTCCCACCGAGGTACAAATCACAGCCCCCTTATCAATTACCGAACTGATGGCTTGACAAAAGGCACTTGACCCATCGTGTGGCCCACCTTGAAAACCTATACTGAAGGATATCACACAAGGCTGCCCCACACTTCTGGCATACTCCAGAATGTAGCGAGCACTGTTGGCAATCGCCACCTGATCGTTGCTATAGGAATAGCCTAATGCGCACACCACGATATCAGCCTCAGGTGCCATACCGCTGTAAGGGCCCACTTTCGAGCCTGCAGCAATACCGAGGCAGTGCGTGCCGTGACTGTTGTCAAGAAGGTCGGAAGTGAGTTTTGGTATATCTGCAGAATAAAACTCCGAGCCAGGAAGCGTTTCGCCATCCAGCACCACTTTCTTACCTGTGTTATTACCCGGCATATACACACGCTTGATTCGCGTATTGCCATTCGCATCCTGAAAAGCCTTGTGGTTGAAATCAATCCCGGAATCAATGATGCCAATCACCACGCCTTTGCCTGTATAATTTTTGGGCAACCCAAAGTTTGCGCCATCTGCGGCTATCGCCACATCCGTTTCTGCAATGGATACATCCGTGTTTTGCTCGCCCTGTTCCGAAACCGCAATCTGCTTCACCCCTGGCAATGCCGCCACCTCAGGAATCGAGGAAACGGGCATCTGAGCTGTCACCATATCACCAAAGCGGGCATTCACCTTCACGCCCATCTCCCTTAAAGCCTCTACATCACTTCCATTGAGAGAAATAAACACATTCACCAATGGATTAGAATCGGCTTTGATGCGACTCTGTGAAGATTTTTTATGCCCCGACAGCAATTGTTTTGTAGACACACTATACTTTTCGGTAGCAAATACTGCCATCGAAAAAGCGAGGGTTACTATCAACAAAAAAATCCTTTTCTTCAAAAGCTAAACTAACTATTAAAAATATAATACTTCGCCTAAGAGCCGAGCACCATGCTAATCAACAATGTAACATCGGTCACATCAATCAGACCATTGCCGTCGATATCGGCACGATCGTAATGGAATTCTGGCGACGAACCACCCAACACGAAATTAATGAGCATTGTCACATCGGTCACATCGACCAAGTCGTCGTTGTTCACATCACCAAGGCGTGGTTGCTTGCCACCCACCTCACGAACCACTTCAAGCACATATACTTTGTGTAAACCATCAGCAGCCAATTCATTGAGAGCTATGATATCGTAGACAAAATTATCTTGCAATAGAATAGTATCGACTTCCAGACGCGACAAATCTGCAGCAAACCCGCCTACAAACTTAGGAATGCCCCACTCTGCTGGATTACTTGGCATCGCAAACTTGCTTTCGGCAGCATTCCACAACGCACATCGCACTGTGTCGATTTCCATCGCAGCAGGACGGGCGAAGTAGTAATCCACAGAGTCGACCATCTGTGAGCCGTGGAAGTTGGCAGCAAGATAATTGTTGATAAACGCGATAGAGTCGATTTCGCCAACGCTTGGCACAGTCAACGCCTTCAAGGCTGGATTCTTCTTGCTGGTGAGCACGGCATCAAAGCCTGCCAAGCGACGACCGGGATAGTCGGCCATCTGAGTGCTGTCGAGCGGCGCTGGAAGCGTGATGGCTACCCAATTGTGCTGAGCATACTTGCCTTCAAGATAGTCGGTCTGACCTTCCTTAGGACCATCAGCGGTAATGCCCTTGGCTGAGTCTTTAGCATAAATCGTAAGAGAATCAGGGCTGATATGCATCACGGTGAGGTCATCGGCCTTCATCGCATATTCATTGTCTTCTGTCCACTTTTCGCCCGAGAGTAATGTGGCGAGATTGAATTCAACTTTCTTTTCACTCAATTGCTTGAGTACATAGCCCTTGTAACCTGCAGAGTCGGTCTGTACAAGAACCACCATGTCGTAGATGCAACCGTCGCGCCATGCCACACTATCGCCTTCAAAAAGCGAGAAGTCGGCAATGAAATCACCACAGAACAATGGGTGACCGTAGTCGGCAGCATTGAATGGCATTGCAAACTTGCTTTCAGCAGCATTCCACATCGCACATCGCACTGTGTCGATTTCCATCGCAGCAGGACGAGCGAAGTAGTAATCCACAGAGTCGACCATCTGTGAGCCGTGGAAGTTGGCAGGGAGGTAACTATTGAACATTGCAGTAGAGTCGATGTCACCAACTTCAGGAATGGTCATCGCCTTCAAGGCTGGATTCTTCTTGTTGGTGAGCACAGCATCAAAGGCTGCCAAGCGACGACCGGGATAGTCGACCATCTGAGCGCTGTCGAGCGGTGCTGGAAGCGTGATGGCTACCCAGTTGTGCTGAGCATACTTGCCTTCAAGATAGTCGGTCTGACCTTCCTTAGGGCCGTCAGCGGTAACGCCCTTGGCTGAGTCTTTTG
>JAKSMA010000032.1 GCA_024400895.1 Muribaculaceae bacterium
CGTAGTAAGTACCAGCAGCGTGGCTGAATACAGGCTTGCCAACAACAGTTTCGCCGCCACCACCAGTGGTGATAGTTGCTTGAGCGAAACGCAATTGACCTGCAGCAGCAGCGTCGCGATAAACGGTGAATGTCACTGTTGCAGCGCTACCACTCCAAGTAAGAGTGCGGCTTGAAGCGTCGAATTCAACAGTACCTACATCTGATTTAACATCTTTGTAGGTGAAGGTAGTACCACCGCTGAGCACGATTTTTGTCATGGCTTCAGTGGCAGTGATGGTCATGGTGTTACCATCCAATTTTGTGTTTGAACTACCGCCATAAAGACGCATTTCCTTTGTTTGGTCAGTAGCGGTAGCAGCTGGCACGAAATAAGCAGGCTCTGTAGAAGCGTTGCCCTTCGCAAAAGCGAATGAGAATGTGCCAGATGTTACAGGAGTTGCAGGTTGCACTTTCGCTGCACCGTACAAATCCGAGAATGTGATGGTTGTTTCGCCCGCAAAGGCAGAGCCGATAGCGAGAACGCTCATCACAACAAGTGTAAAGAATCTGTTCATTTGATATTAATTTTAGTTGTTTAAATAGTTAGTTGTTCGTTTTAGCGCACATTTATACAATGTAGGCGCAAATATACATATAAGTTTTGTTATTTTTGAATTTTTAATAGAAAATTTTGCAACAAACAAAAAAATCCCTCAAACCAGAATCGTTCAAGGGATTTCAGTGGTGCCACCAGGAATCGAACCGGGGACACAAGGATTTTCAGTCCTTTGCTCTACCAACTGAGCTATGGCACCATTTTGCCGAATTGCGAGTGCAAAGTTATAACTTATTTTTGAATCCGCCAAATAAATTTGCCACATTTTTAAAATATTTTCAAAAACGCCCCTCAGAATTGCTTTGTGGGGCTATGCTATATGGTCAGTTCTATTTCGGAGACAGGTGTGGTAGCGGCTATCGGGTTGTGGTGATACTATGGTTTCTTGTAGATGATGGTGAGCCCGTCGCGCAGTGGAACTATTACCTTTTCCACGCGATTGTCTTCTGCCACCATCTGGTTGAAACGGAGGATGCCTTCGGTTTGTGGGTCGAGTTTTGTGTTAGGGTCGGCCACTTTTCCGTCCCACAAGGTGTTGTCGGCTATGATAAATCCACCCGGCGCCACATGTGGAAGCACCATCTCATAGTGTTCGGGGTATTGGCGCTTGTTGGCAGCCACAAACACCAAGTCGAAAGTTTCGCCCAAGCGAGGCAAAATCTCGTTGGCGTCGCCAATATGCAAATGGATGCGATGCCCGAATGGCGACTTCGCAAAATGCTCACGCAAGAAGTCCTCCAGTTCGTCTTCTATCTCGATGGTGTGGAGTTGGGCCTCGTCGTCGAGCAACCCTTCTGCCAGGCACTGAGCCGAATAGCCAGAAAAAGTGCCCAGTTCAAGGATGCGGCGAGGCTTGGCCATGCGCACCAGCATTTTCAGCAGGCGGCCCTGCAGATGCCCCGAGCACATGCGTGAGTAGAGCAACTTGATGTGCGTGTCGCGGTCGAGTTGGTACAGATGCTCGGGCTCGGCATCGATGTGCTTCAGAATATAGTCTTCGAGTTGTTCTGTCATTTCTTTTTTGCGTTTTCAATGAGCCAATCCACAGCTCGGCGATAACTGTCGAGTCCGAAGCCCGCAATCACCGTGGCACAGGCATCCTTAATCATCGACACATGGCGAAACGATTCGCGTGCATGCACATCGCTGATGTGGGTTTCCACCACAGGTGTGGTGATGGCGCGAATGCAGTCGCCAATGGCTATGGAATAGTGGGTGTAGGCACCGGCGTTGAGCACGATGCCGTCGTAGTCGAAGCCCACCCGCTGCAGTTCGTCGATAATGGCGCCCTCGTGGTTGCTTTGAAATAGCGTGAATTCCACATCGGGATACTTAGCCACCAATTCCTCGAGGTATTCAGCCAGCGAGCGGCTTCCGTATATTCCTGGTTCGCGGACCCCGACCAAATTCAGGTTAGGCCCGTTCATGATTGCAATTTTCATATCGTGATAGTATTGTTGTTTATTTGTTGGCGGGTTGGACAGGGGCGAGCGATGAAAGCACCTTTTCTGCTATTGGTGCATAGGCATTGGCAAAGTGTGACGGATAGGTAATCCGTGCCGTCACGAAAGCACCGTCCACCACCAGCGTCTTGTGATGGTACACGGTTCCGTCCTTCTTGCCTGCCAGCACATACCAATTGTCTTTCTGCATTTGCAAGGTGTCGGTTTTGCTTTTTGCTTTGGCAAAAGCGTCCTTGATGTCGTCGTCGCCAAGTTCATCGTAGCTGCCAAACACTGTTATCACCAATTCTTTGTTGGAGAACATGCGTCCGTCGCCATTTGCAGGAGCCTCACCCTTGTCGAGGAATGATGGATATTCGCAGCGGAAGGCATAGCGAGGATTCACATATTCCACAAAATAGAAGTCGTCGGGCACATTTGCGCCTTTCTTCACTTCCACGAGCGTGGTGTCGAGCGGTTCCGACGATTGCTCGGTGCTCGCCTCTTGCTTGCCGTTGCAAGCTACCAGTGCAAGAAGCATCAGTCCTGCCAAGAATTTCAGTTTCATATTTCTTGTATCTTTATGATGGTTGTTATTTTCAGTGCAATATTAGCGAAAAACGCCGACATACACCCTATCATGTGCAAAAAAAATCACACTTGCTGCCGCTTTTCTTGTTCCACCAGCCAAAATGCGATTTTTCACGAAATAATATATACCTTTGTAAATAAATAACAACGAACAAAATAACCACACTCGTATGAAAACTCGAATCAAATCCATAGCATCGTTGCTCGTGATAGCTCTGGCGGCATGCACATGGTCGTGCCAGAAAGAGCACGCACCACAATCAAGGCAAGAGTCACAGTCGGTGGAGGAGGCTTCTTCTGCCGAATCATCCTCTGCAGATGAAGAAGAAAAACCAGCCGAATCCTCCATCCCCGATGGCGCGCGCCGACTCATGAAAGCCTACCCCGACTTTGTGAAAGGCTTTGAAAATGGCAAACTGCTGATGGCCGACGGCTCAAAAATCGTGTACGACGACGGTAGAAAGAAGGACTACGACCAACTGCTCGACGAGGCTGATCCCGAAGATATGTTCTGTATGCCTTACGACCGCAATAATTGGCACCCCACTTTTGAGGGGGCTCTGCCTCAAGACCCAGGTCGCATCCGTTGCGAAGCGTTTTTCAAGAGCATGTATGGCCATAGTGCCGAAGAGGTGCGACGCACATTGGTGAATGTGCCGTGGTTTGGCCAAAGTGTGCAAATCACTCGTCTCAATGGTGCCGCCGATGCGCTTAGGAAAGTGGCTGAAGAGATAAAGGGCAAGCCCGAATTGCAATCGTATGTAAAGTCGAGCGGCTCGTTCTATTGGCGTCAGGTGCGTTTCGCCAACCGACTCAGCGCTCACTCCTACGGCATGACCATCGACATTGCCGTCAGCAAGAGCGACTATTGGGCGTGGGCAAGCAAAAACCATTCCGAAACGAAGAGAGGCATTCCATACAAAAACCAGTTCCCGCACGCGCTCGTAGAAATTTTTGAGCGCAACGGCTTTATCTGGGGCGGCCGCTGGTATCACTACGACACCATGCACTTCGAATATCGCCCCGAGCTCCTCGTAAATTAACAACCTCACCCAAATTTTAGTAAAAAGGGACGGTTCTGTTTTACTAAAATATTTGTTAAATAATAGATAATCAGTATGTAACAGATTGTGTCTGGCTAATAAGAACCGTCCCCTTTAGCCATAAATTGGTGGGTTTTTTAGAGGATTAGGACTGTGGCGGATTACAGAAAATGGATGGGGTGTGCATCAGACTGGCTGAGCACACCCCATCGGCGTTGTTGTTAGTTAGTGATTAGTGCACAAATGCTACGTTGTCGACCCACAAGGTCATACCAACAGTGCCGGTGTATGCAGTGCCGCAACCGCTTGAAAGCATCACTACCACATGGGTTGGCTTTGTGCCGGCTGCTGCCCATTTTTCTTCCACTACAGGCACCATCTTGCCCTTGGAGTTGTGAGCATAGTAACTCTTGTCTTTTGAAATCAAACCCATAAACGATTTGTAACCTGCGTGTTGACGGATGTCGCCATACCAGATGGGGATGCGGTGCTTGTTCACCCAGCCCATAGTGGTCTTGCCAAAGCGTTCGCGGCCTGTGCCCACGCGTTCGGCGTGGATGTTGCCTTTTGAGTCTTCCCAACGGCGTTGGAGAAGCACGAACACTTCTGCATTGTCGTGGCCTGTCAAGGTCTTCTTGCTGCCGAAACCGCTTGAATAGATTGGCGCGCCGGCTGGAGCCACGAGGCGGTAGTCGAATTGGAGGAACTTAGGAGTCTTGGTGTAAGGCACGCCCATGTCCATCTTGCTGTATGGGTTCTTGGTGCTGCTCACTGGCTCGAGCATCTTGCCCAAGAAGATTGTGCCCGACACGAGCACGTCCATATTGATTACGCCCACAGCCTTCACATGTTCGAGGATGGTGCTCAGTTTAGCGCAACGGCCAGCACCATGCTTGTCGGGGAACACGGCGTTGCTGGTTTTGGTCACGCCCATCACCTTTGCCATCACATTGCTGGTGCCCCACCATGAGCCACCCATGTTGCTATAGGCCTTGTCGCCGTTCACGGTTGTGTTTGGCGCAATTTCATACACTTTTTTTGTTTCGCCACCAATCACGCTCGATTCCTTAATCACGCGGGTGACCCAGTTTTCAAAATCGCCAAACTTAATTGGCTCTACACTTTCGGCCTTCATTCCGAAGACCGCTATGGCCATCACGGCCATCACGAGAGTGAACTTTTTCATTGTCTAAAAATTGTTTTCTCTAAGTTATTATATGTTTGTTATAGTCGTTGTGTTCTTGTTTTATTCGCCCCGGGCCGCCTTGCTCAGCAGGTGATGCCCGATTTTGCAGTAGATGCATTTGCGGGCGTCGCAGTATTCCCGCTTCAGTTGCACCAGTGCTTGCGATGTGAGCGCGTCGGGGCAATCGATACCGCAATTCACGAAGCGGGTGACGATGGAATTCACTTCTGGCCGCAAATCTTCCAGCAGGCGGATGGCCTTGTCGGTCATCTCGTAATTGTCGGTGAGTTCGCCGTAGGCATATAGCAGCGGAGCCACCGTGTTGATGAGCACAATGTCGATAGAGCGTTGGCTCAAAGCCGCTGTTGCACGCTGGTTTGGCTTGCCGAAGGTGTAGTGCGTGGTCCAGTAGCCACTCAGTTCCACCTCAAAGATTTTTCGCATTTCCTTTTCTCCATCTGCTTCCAGAATGCGGCGCATGAGTCTGAATCCCCCCTCAATGAATTGTGCCAGCATGGCTATGCGGCGATAGGGGAAATTCTGCGGACGGATGCGGAACAGTTTCCACGACTCTGCCTCCATGGGCGAGAGTTGAAACTTGTTGGCAAGGAAAGCGTATTCGGTGCAAAGTTGGCCATAATAGTTGTCCATGCCGGTTTTTTGTGCATCAAGCATGCCCGCCTGTCCAAACAGCAGAGCCTCAATCTGCAATATCGAGTCGCTGTGCTTGCCGAGCAATCGGAGTGGCGTGCGACGCGCCAATCGTTCGAAAGCCTCGTTATTGATGCCGAAGCCGAAATTGCGCGCCAGTGTCACATAGCACACGTCTTCCCAACTGCCATTGAAGCTGTCGAGCAGCTGATGAATGCGTTCCACCTTGCCATGAAGCCGTTCGAAAGCAAGGCCCTCCACCCATTCAATGATGTTGAGCGATGGCACTTCCCTGATTCTCTCGGCGCATGGCACCTCGTTCACGGCATTCACGAGTGATGCATAATTGGCATTGAACAGAGGCGACACCTCCAGCACCACCTGCGGAATCAATTCCCCGTTGGTGCGTCGCACAGGAGCATCGTCTTTGCCCACCACATGCAGCACCACGCTGTCGTAGGCCTTGTCGGAGTCGTGCCCATGGCGTTTCCAGTCTGAAGCACGGTGGTGAATTTCCACATTCCCCACCCACATGTGGCCATCGATTTCAATCTTCGCATTGAAGAAGTCGGGACCTGCATCGGTGTTGAGCAAACCGGGGTCGATCACCCTCACCTTTTTACCGGTGTTAGTGACCATGTCTTCCGACCGCCAAAGGCGGTGCTTCCACACGTATTGCATTAATTTCTCCATAGAAGATTGCACTATCAACGTGCGAAGTTACTCATTTTTTTGCTAATAGCGTGACGGTTACAGCCTCTTTCAGTAGTTTTAACCATCTTTTTTCAGATTTTTCCCCTTTTCAGATTGGGAAAAGAAAAAGTGCAGCATGCATCACGCACACAGCACTCCTACCTCGGAATTATCCGAGGGAAATCAGTGTTGTTAACCTAAAAATGTTTAACCCAATAAGACTTGTGGGAGGCGCACTTTCTCGGGGTGTGCCGAGATAGGGAGTCGGTACACACCGTTGCGTTTCCCGCTGATATAGTAGTTTGATGCGATGTCATCGTTGATGATGATGCTTCGCACCATTTTCTTGATGCGTGAGAGATTCTGGTTGATTTTGTCATTCTCAAGCATGGCATCCACCGATTCCTCCAGGTAGTTGCATCCGGGATGCACTTCTTCGTAGATGGTGATGAGCTCTGAACGATGGTTGGGCAGCTCGCTCAAGGTGCATCCTTCGGGGTGTTTCAAAAACCAGATATAAAGTGCGCGGCTGGCTGCACTCATTTTGAGTTCCATTTCATTGTATTCGGGGAATATGATTTTGCGATCGCGATTCACTACAAGCATTGGCATGGTGTTCACGATATACTTGCCTTGCAGCAGGGTGGCTATCATTTCCGTAGGGTCGGCCTGGTACTTCTGTATGAAGTCCATGATGAGTGCCATGATGAGCTGCAAATCGTGGTCGCGTTGAAATTGTAGATTGTCGGCGTATTCGTCTTCTTCCTTTGCTTCCCTGACAATTTCGAGTTGCGCGTTTTCTTTTTGGGAAGGCATGCGCTCGCACATGGCCAGTTCGGCGTCGGCGTTTTCTTCTTGGAAGAGGTTGATATGGGCGTCGAAGTTTTTTTTGCAGAAATTAATATCGGCATCGGCGAAGTCATCGCTGGCGAAATCGGTATCGTTGTCTTCCGAATTGAGTAATCCATCAGGCTCGCCGCGGCGCAAAAATTTTGGCAAGCCGCGCTTCCACCACGCCTCCTTTTGCTCCTTTTCCTCCATATGCTTTTGCTCGAATTGGGCGGTTGGCTCCGACATAATGTCAAAGTAATGCCCTTTATAAATCATCGAGTTGGCAGAAGTGAAGTCGCTGGCGATACCCAACTCTGGGAGGATGAGCGTGAATTTGCTGTCTTCGTTTTCTGCGTCCTCCTCCACCGAGGTGAGGCGATTGAGGAATGTCAGCAAGCCATCGTCGAGTGTCGACAAATCTTGGATGATGCAGGCGAGCACGGAATAGCGGCCGATGTTGCCAGCATTGAACTTGCGGGCAGCAATCACCATGCCGAGTCGGTTGACCCTTGGCACCTGCACCAGCTCGATGGTGGTTTGTGATAACCATTCGGCGACTTCTGGGTTGCGCACGCGTGAAAGCAGGATGGATTTGTAGGCATCAGCTTTGTGTGCGTCGTTGATAAATACATATAGCTTGCCGTACTCAAGGTGGTTGAGTAAATCGGTGTCTACAAAATTTTCTACGTTCATCATATCCGTTTAGTTGTATTGGGAGAGAAAGAGTTGTTGCATTTATTTGATAAACGCAACAACTGTGCCAAAGAAGTGTGGGAGGTGGTATTATAAAGAGAAAAAGTTTTTCGATACATCTTTTTTTCTTTCAACAAAGTCGGCATCGTCGTCACATGAAATAGAAGCCTCTTCAACAGCGCTAATATAATTGTTGAGACTCGATGACATTTTGGCAAACATTTGGGCGGTGCCAGCCTCTGTTTTGTTGAACGACATGTGATTGTCGATTGCGAGGCTGAAAGCCACAGCTTCCACGTCGTGGTCTGCACCGATGTAGGCAAACATCCATCCATCTTCCTTATAAGCCTCGATAAGCGCCTTGATGGCCTTGCCTGAGAATTCACGAGAAGCGTTTTCGTAGCCGTCGGTAATGATGGTCACAGCTACGCTGGCAGTAGCGTCGCCTTTCACTTGGTTGTGAAGACGGCTGCACACGTTGCCGATGGTGTCGTAGAGTGGCGTCATGCAGCAGGGCTGGTAGTCATTTTGGGTGATGTCTTTCACTTCGTCGATTGGTGTGTTTTCATAGATTACTTTTTGTTCGCATCCGCAGAAAGCCACCAGTGTGACGAGCTGCTTCATATCAGGATGCTTTTTTTGCGAACTTCTAATGCTGCCGAATGTTTCGTTCACACCATCGATAGCTTGCTTGCGGATACTGCTCATTGAGCCACTCTTGTCGAGGATCACAACATTGTAAAAAGTGTTGTTCATTTTCTTTGTGTTTTAAATGATTTGTAAATATTGATTTGGTTAAGTAAAATTGGTGTCAATTTTTCTGTCACGTTGCAAAGGTATACACAAAATTCAAGGATGTGGTTTTTCTGCAACGTTGCAATTTTTTTGAAGCAAAACCGACGGCTTTGCACACCTTTCCACCAAAAATGCTTAACTTTGCACACTGTACATTAAATAATAACTGAAATACACTAAAAAATGCAATCAACTCGACTTGAAAAAATAGCCCGCTTGCTCCAAAAGGAATTGAGCGAAATCTTCCGACTCGAAACCGCCAAGATGGGTGGTGTGCTCGTGAGCGTTAGCACTGTGCGCGTGTCGCCCGACTTGAGTATCGCACGTGCCTACCTGAGTGTGTTCCCCAGCGAGCGCGCACAGGAAATCATGGGCAATATCAATGCCAATGAAAAAGGCATTCGCTACAACCTGGCACAACGCGTGCGCTACCAGTTGCGCAAAACTCCAGAACTCCACTTCCATCTCGATGATTCGCTCGACTACATTCAGCACATCGACGAATTGCTGGCGAGCGATGGCGTGAAGACCGACAAAAAGGAAGAATAAAAGAAACGGGGTGACGTGAACCTGTCGTTGAACATAGCGCTCCGCTATCTGCGTGCCAAGAAAGGGCATACAGCTGTGAACATTATCTCCATCATTTCGGTGCTGGGGGTGGTGGTGACCACTGCTGCGCTGATTTGTGTGTTGAGCGTGTTCAATGGTTTCCACGACTTGATTAAGGACAAACTGTCGAATGTCGACCCCGACATCGCTATCACTGCCACTATGGGCAAGACCATCAGCGACGCCGACAGTGTGATGAAGGTGGCTTCTGCCATTCCGGGCGTGGCCAAGGTGATGCCTGTGGTGGAAGACAATGCACTTGCCATTTTTGCTGATTTCAGTATGCCGCTTAGGCTGAAAGGTGTGCCCAAAAATTACAACGAACTGACGGGCATTGACAGCGTGGTGGTGGAAGGCGATTTCTTGCTTGACGACGGTGTGTCGCGCTATGCTGTGATGGGGGTGGGACCTGCTGTGAATCTGAATGCACGTCCGGGCTCGCTACGTATGCTTCAATTGTATGCACCACAGCGCCGCGGACAAGTGGATCTCAACGACCCGATGAATGCCTTCACCGAAGATTCGGTGTTTGTGTCGGGCGTGTTTATGGTACAGCAGAAAAACTACGACAACGATATGGTGTTTGTGCCTATCGATTTGGCGCGTGAATTGTTCGACTACACCACCGAAGCCTCGCAAGTGGAAGTGAAGCTGGCTCCTGGCACGTCGGAAGCGGATGTGATGGAGCAACTTGAAGCGCAATTGGGCGCATCCTACACGGTGAAAAACCGCATCATGCAGCAAGACGCTTCGTTCCGCTTGGTGAATATGGAGAAGTGGATTACCTTCCTTCTGCTCGCCTTCATTTTGGTGATTGCCACATTCAATGTGATTAGCACCCTCTCGCTGCTGATTATTGAGAAAGACGAAAGCATTCGCACATTCCGGAGTCTTGGTGCCACCGATAAGCAAATCACCCGCATCTTTGTGACTGAAGGCTGGCTTATCGCCCTTGTGGGTGCTGTGATAGGTGTGGCTGTGGGTTTGGTGCTCTGCCTCTGCCAGCAGCAGTTCGGTTGGCTTAAACTCTCGGCCAGTGCCGACGCCGTGATAGTGCAATCCTATCCCGTATCGGTGGTTTGGACCGATGTGGTGGTGGTGTTTATGCTTGTTGCCGCTGTGGGTTTGGTCACATCTTTTGTCACATCGCTGATGATGCGGCATCGGTTGAACAAATAAAAGTCAGAAAACAAAATCTTTCTCAGGAAAATGAATATCCGTCGCGACATCGGCAATGCATGGGGCGCAATCAAGCGTTTTGCTCGCCGTATGCTTGTGACCAAACGCCTTTTTGTGCTGATGGCAATGGGCGTGTGTTCGCTTGTGGGCATTGTTGTGCTCTACTATAGCGACTCTCGATTGGCCGTGGGGCCGTGGCACACTTATGCTGAAGGGCTGTTCAGCGTGAATGAGCCTCGCGACGAGCATTTTGAGGAATTCAAACTTTCGGGTGATTTCCGGCGCCAGCTGGAGAAGCGTGGAGGTGGACCGCTGATTGCTGCTTTCCAGAAGTCGGTGCTTTCCGACCGCAACGAGGTGACCGATATTCTCCACATCAATGTGTATGACCTGAAAAAGCACTACGGACACCTTTTCAGCACAGAGGGGAAAGTGGCTCGCACCTACCTGTCGAGGAAAAATCCCTACTTTATCGACTATGATATCCAGCCCGCACCTAAGGTGAATGGGCATCCGGCTATGCTTTACAAGTCGCGCTATCGTGATGAGGGCGGATACTATGCGCGCGGTATGGTGGTGTGCGCACATCATCGTGCCTATTTCTACGAATCGTATTCCAACTATAGCCCGTATCACGACTGGCAAAACGACGTCAAGACCTATTATTTCAGCGACGCCGGGAGCAAGACGATGAACTTCACTATCGACGATATGGATGCGATAGAAAACCGCTTCTTCATTATATCGCTCTTGCTGTTTGCCACCTATGTGATTGCGGGCGGGCTTGCGTTCCGCATGATTACGCGTGGCATCATTCACCACGGACCTGTGTATCCCGTTGTCGATGAAGAGGCACATAAGCGTTGGCAGTGGTTGTCGAGCCTTACTATAGTGTTTATGCTCGTGATGGTGGTGATGATGGTGGCATTCTGGCAATACAAGGGTACCACACCTCTGCAGACTGCGGCATTTGTGGCAATGGGTTTGCTGATTTATTCATTCAACTTGCCCACCAGCATCCACCTCTACAAGAAAGCGCGTGGCCGTCTGCCCGTAAAGCATTAGATAGGCGCTATGATTTTTGGCCGATAAATTGGCCGATAAATGGCCGATAAATCCAAAAAATGGTCGATAAATGGCCGATAAATCCAAAAAATGGTCGATAAATGGCGAAAACCCAAAGAAAATGGCCGATAAATTTAAAAAATGGTCGATAAATCAGATAAAAACAGGACCTATAGGGCTCTGGAGAAATAATAACTGACACTACTTAAACCCAGAAAATTCATTAGGGCATGGATAAGATTTTAGGTTATCATTGCGTCAGGATTTGCGCTATTTTGAACGGGCATAGGGGTTCCTATGTGAGCGAAAAATAGCACGAATCATGCCTATGAGAAACAAAATATTGCCATCTGTCTCTAATGGACTTTCTGGGGTAAAAATTAATATATATGAAAAAGATTGTATTTAGCCTTTTGGCTGGTTTCGTTACTATGTCGGCATCGGCATGCTTTGCTGTGATTGCAGGCAAGAACACTACAAAAGATGGCTCTGTGATGTTTGCCCACGATGAGGACGACTCGGGCGAGCAGATGCTCAATGTGTATCAGGTGCCTCGTGGCGCTGTAGGCGACAATGTGAAATACACTTGGTTTGAATTCCCTGGCACTAAAGTGGCTGATGCGTTTATCAATGAATATGGCGTGGCTTGCGCGTCCGATGGTTGCCAGTCGCGCGAAGATGTGGAAGACTACACCGATGGCGGCGTGGTGTATGAAGTGCGCACACTCATTGCACAAAAGGCACATTCTGCACGCGAAGCCGTGAAACTGGTGGGCGAACTCGTGACAGCCCGCGGCTATGCCAGCAGCGGCCGCACCTATCTGGTGGCCGATAGCAAGGAGGGTTGGATGATTTCGCTGGTGCGTGGCCGCCGTTGGGTGGCTTACCGCATTCCCGACGATAAAGTGATGGCTTTGCCCAACAATTATATCATCGACCGCGTGGACTTGAGCGACACGGAGAACTTTGCGGGCAGTCCCGACTTGGCTGAATATGCGCAAAAGCGCGGTTGGTGGAATCCCGCCGATGGGCCGTTCTCTTTTAGAAAAGCTTACGCAAGTCCGGCACAATTCGACCATCCACGCAACTCTCTCCGTCAAATACATGCGCTTGAGATTATCTCTGGGCAGAAATATGAGGAAAATCCCAACACGCTCCCTATTTGCGTAACTCCTAAACGCAAGGTCGACAAGGAACTGCTGATGGAGGTGCTTGCTTGCCATTTCGGGACTCCTGACCAACCTGGGAAGCATCTTGGCGGTATCTGTACTGCGGTCGACATCCTGGCGGTAATCTTCCAATTGCGTAGCGATGTGCCGGTGGAAATTGGTGCAATGGGGTGGGTGGCTGCTGGTCATCCTTGCATTGAGGCGTTCTTGCCTTGGTATTCGGGCATGACAAAGTCGCCAGAAGGCTTTTGCCGCTATGCCACAGCGAAGGAAGCCGTCGACAAACACTTTACCGACGCCGAGGACAAGCAGGTGAACTATCCCGATGCGAAGGCGTGGATTTTTACAGACCGATGGAAAAAGGCGAATACCACCAACTATGACAATGTAATCGGCGGCATCACTGCCAGAAACAAGAAATTTCAGAAGAAATGGTTTGCGGAGCAGGTGAAGTTTGAGGCTTCGCTCAAGAAATACTATGACCCTAAAACTGGCCGCGTAACCAACCGCGTCGCTTTGGAAAAGGCCCTTAACGATTTTACCGCCAAGGCTTACCGCGAATACTTCAAGATGCTGTCAGAAGAAAAACTCTGACCCGTTCGCCTTTTTTGAGGCTGATGAAATGTCAAGCCCGCGACACCATTTGCCAGTGCCGCGGGCTTGTGATTTTTATGAATATTCTGGGGCTAATTGTTGATGGCTTCGAATCTGTCTTTGTCCCATTTGAGGCGGAACACCACTTTTGCTGGGTTTACGCTCGACACGGTAATCAGGCCGTCTTTGAGCACTGCTTTCATCTTGCCTTTTTTCACTTCTCCAAGTGTTTCTTCAAATGAGAAATATCCGTTGATTTCGCTGCATGGGAATGCCACGACCATCGACATTTGGTTGAAACCGTCATTCTTGCTGCAGGCAGCAATCACGATTTCGTCGTGGCCGTCTTTGTTGAAGTCGTAGTAGCCGAGGATGTAGTCGTTGTAGAGAAACAGGCTGTCGGCATCGCCCTTGAAGCCATCGGCGCCAAGTTGGGCTGCAGTGCCAAGGGTGGTTACGGAGTTGTTGTTGTCATTTGGCTTGCTCATCTCGAGGGTGACACCGCCAAAAAAGTCGTCGTAATAAACTTTTGTTTTGTTGTAGGTGCCTGTGCCGTCGTGAAAGTCGATGGTCACGCCTTCATCGTTCATCAAATCTCTGATGTTAAGCACCATTGGGTTCTTCAAACCTTGCAAAAACAGGTCGGATTGCGCATTGGCAGGGGTTGCAAATCCTGCGAGGATGGCAACCATAAGGCTTAACGAAAGAATTGTCTTCTTCATTTCTTTTGAATTTTTTGGTTGTTAATATTCTATTCTGTTTTTTGCTT